>JAIOTM010000368.1 GCA_021106755.1 Candidatus Cloacimonadota bacterium
AAAATACCGCCCCTTTGATGAAAGCATTCGACTACTACATCCGGGCGCGGGAATCACTCAAGGCAACCGAAGTGGATTCCAGAGCGTTCGCGATTGAAATGGATATGGGTGTAAATCAGATAAATGAATTAGCCTATAATCTTGATTCCAACCTGCTGCTCACAAAAAACTATTTCTACAATATCGGGGTTGATATTTACAACAACGAGAAATGGCAGGAAGCACTCACACATTTTGAGATGATGATAAAACACTATCCACCAGATGGGCAATTACTCAGCATAATGATATTCGCCAGCGAAAATCTTAATGACAGCAGACGTTTCAATAAATACGTGAACATGATGCTGAAGGCGGATAACCCGGATGGCGGTATCATTGGTTATGCCGCGGAGAAGTATTTCAGTCAGAAAAAATACTCAAAATCGGCACAGTATTTCCTCAAAGCGGGGGAAATCAACGAAAATCCTGTTTATTACTACAACGCCGGAGTTTGCTACGAACGGATTAAACAAACCGATAAGGCTCTGGAAGCTTTTAACAAAACCATACAAACAGACCCGACTCACGTTGATGCCCATATCTCTGCCGCCAAGATTTATGACAAACAAGGCAATCTTGAAACAGCTTTGCAGCTTATGAGAAAAGCTCTGAAATTAGTCCCGGATGACCTTGAAAATCTTTCCTGGATCAGCACAGCTTTATACAAACAAAAAAAATGCGAAGAAGCACTTAAATACGCGAAACGCTGGTTCAACATGGACCCTGGTGAGAAAGATGCCGTAATTATCCTTTACCAATGTTCTAAGACACTCGGCAAATCGGAAGATGAAATGAAATACGCTGAAATATTGGAAAGAATGTAAGTCTTATTTATCATATACCATTTAAGATTTGAGAAAACCTTTGTAATAAGCCGTTTTTACAGGTTGTTACGAACGATGTTAGTAGGTATATCTTATATGAAATTTTCAATCTTAAATCTTAAATCCGGAAGTATCTTTTTGGCATTAGCTATCACTTGACATATTAATACCTTTGCAGAATTTAGTGGCATGAATAGAGGAATTTTGTTACTATCAGACACACATGGAAATATGGCACTGCTCGAGCAGGCTCTCAGGCGCGAATCCGACTGTGAATACATATTTCACCTGGGCGATAACTATGAAGATATGGACAAGTTTCCAGCTCTGGTAGCTGGGAAAACCGTTATTCGGGTGCCTGGAATTTTTCATGCGGGGTACCGCGATGGCTCGTTGGCTAAGGTTCAGAGGGTTGAGATTGGTGGCTGGCGATTTTTGCTGACGCATGATGTTCAGGATGTTTCCAGTTTAGAAGAAGTGGATATAATTCTGCATGGTCATACTCACTATGCTGACTGTGTAAAGGTGCAGGACGTCTATTTGTTGAATCCGGGGCATCTCAAGTCAGCAAAAGACCGAGGCTACAATGCGTCGTATGCCGTTGTGCGGGCGGATGATAACCAGCTTAAAATCAACTTTCTCTCTGCGGCTGGCGTAACTTTCAGAACAGAACAGGTGGTATAGATGAGTTTTACCTTACTCAATGTTTCTACAAACCAGTACGATGGTCTGCTGAAACTATTTATCGGACTTTTTGCCATTGTCTTGATGTTATGGATTATTGCGAGAGGGCGGGGTCGTTTCAGACGAAAGAAATCTGTTAATAAAAGGTTTCACAAACGTCTCAGTCCGGGAATCCGACTCTATTCTAAACTGTTAGATATGGAACTTGGCAAAAGGCGGTTGAGTGGTGGAAGATTGTACCAGCTTATTCTGGATTACTATTCAGCGATTAAACAGGATAGAAAAACTGACGAGCAAACCCGCATGCAGGCAAAAAAATATCTCAAAGAAGCAGAAAAATTGAAACACGCAGGCAACGAAGCTGTTATAGAATATATAAAGAAAATCAAAAAGGACTTTACCGGCACTACTGAAAGACCGGATGCGTATGATGATGAGGAAATACGAAATAACTGCTGAAAACAGCATTTCTGAAATAACAACAAATGAAAACTACACTATTTACCGAAAACCGGAGGTGAGATGAATATTGAAGAGATAAATCGCAAAGTGATGGAATATAGCCCCGAAATATCCCGCATGGAAGAAGAAATCCGCAAAGTTATTGTAGGTCAGGAATATATGATTCGCCGGATTCTGGTGGGTTTACTTGCTAATGGGCATATACTTTTAGAAGGTGTGCCCGGACTTGCGAAAACACTCGCAGTAAGAACCGTGGCTCAAACTATTGATGCTTCATTCAAACGACTTCAGTTTACTCCTGATTTGCTTCCTGCTGATTTGATTGGAACAATGATTTACAATCAGAAGACTATAGAGTTCGAAGTTGAAAAGGGTCCAATATTCGCAAACTTTGTGCTTGCCGATGAGATTAACCGATCACCGGCTAAGGTGCAGTCAGCTTTATTGGAAGCGATGCAGGAGAGGCAGGTAACTATCAGTAAGGAAACACACAATCTTCCCAACCCGTTTCTCGTAATGGCGACACAGAATCCGTTAGAGCAGGAAGGAACCTATCCGTTACCGGAAGCACAGGTTGACCGCTTTATGCTCAAGCTTCTCGTGGAGTATCCCAACCGCGACGAAGAGCGGGACATCCTCAACCGGATGATACGGGGCGAAGAGATTCCTGTTAACAAGGTAATTACACCTCAGAATATACTGAAAATCCGCGAGTTAGTTAGAGATATTCACATGGAAGATAAGATTAAGGAGTATATCCTTGATTTAGTCTTTGCTACCCGTAATCAGGAAAAATTCCCCAATCTCAGCGATTTAAAAGACCTGATTGAGTGTGGCGCGTCACCAAGAGCTTCGATTTACTTAGCACAGGCGGCAAAGGCACACGCCATGCTGGAGCATCGCGGCTTTGTTACCCCCGATGACGTAAAAGCCATTGGCAGAGATGTGCTTCGTCACCGCATTATCTTAACCTACGAAGCAGAAGCAGAACAGAAAAGTCAGGAATATATCGTTAACCGCTTATTCGATGAGATTGAAGTTCCGTAAAACATGGATACAACAGAGATTCTAAAGAAGATACGCAAGATAGAAATAACCACGCGTAATATGGTCAACGACCTGTTCGCGGGTGAGTATCATAGCCTGTTCAAAGGGCAGGGGCTGGAGTTCTCAGAGGTTCGGGCGTATCAAACGGGAGACAGCTACCGTCAAATTGACTGGAATGTGTCGGCACGGATGGGGCATCCCTATATAAAGAAATTCGAGGAAACCCGCGAGCTGAATGTTTTATTTCTCGTGGATGCCAGTGCTTCAACTCTCTTCGGTACCCGTGGTAGTCTCAAGAGCGAATACATCACCGAAGTAACCGCAGTACTCTCATTTTCTGCCTTGTCTAACAACGACAAAGTAGGTTTGCTCTTGTTCTCGGATGAGATTGAGCGTTATATTCCGCCCCGCAAAGGAAAGAAAACAGCACTTCGCATACTGCGTGATATTCTCTACTTCGAGCCGGAAAATACGCGGACAGATATCCGCAAGGCTACGGAGTATGTTTACCGACTTCTGAAGAAAAAAAGCATCATTTTTGTAATCTCCGATTTTTTAGACACCGATTATGAAGACAGCCTGAAAATCCTTGCCCGTAAGCATGACGTGATTGCCCTCAATGTGCGGGATGATGCTGAGATGGAGCTTCCAAGAGCGGGAATTCTGCATCTGCGTGATCCTGAAACCGGGGAAAAACTGACGGTGAATACTTATTCCCATCGTGTGCGAAATGCCTACAAAATCGCCGCTGAAAAAAAACAGGACGAGATAGCCACAAAATTCAAGCGCATGAAAATAGACCTGCTTAATCTCCGCACCGATCAACCCTACGCTAAGGAACTGCTGAAATTCTTCAAAATGCGTCTGCGAAGGAAATCAGCATGAAGTTTTTCCTCTTGTTATTGATTGCGTTTCTGCCACTAATGGGAAATTCCGCTACTCTGGAATACCAGGTGGACAAGCCTTCGCAACTTTATATTGGTACACCGTTTCATGTGCGGGTGGATATTACAGCTACCGCAAACGACACAATTTACGCTCCAAGGCAGGATACGCTGGATGCGTTCATTATCCATGATATTCGCCAGACTGTGGAAGAAACCGAAAGTGGAGAGATAATTACTCACCTCGACCTGATTACAGCGGGATGGGAGACTGGCAGCAACGAATTTCCCAAGCTTGAGTTTACAGTTACATCCGGCGATAATGTGCAAAAACTGACTACCGAGCCGTTTCTTATCAGCATTAATACTGTGCTGCAAGACAGCAGTGCCACCCCTATGGATATTGCCGCACCAGTGTGGGTTCATTTGCGTTTTATGGATTACGCTCTACCAGTTTTTGTGCTTGCCGTGCTTATCTTTGCAATATGGTATCTTATAAAATTCCTGCGCAGACCCAAAGAAGCAATTGAGCCAACCGCTCCGGTGGACACCCGTCCAGCATGGGTTCGGGCTATGGAGTTACTGGAAGCTCTCAAAACCAAAAAGCTGTTGGAGCAGGGAAGATTCCTCGATTTTCATTTCGAGCTTTCAATGATTCTCCGCTACTTTATTGAATACCACTACGGAATTAAAGCTATGGAAATGACCACCAGCGAAATTCGTTTTGCTCTGAGCATTCGAGACAAACAAGAAAAAGGCTGGATTATGGATTATCTTTCACAAGCTGACAAAATTAAATTCGCGAAACATACACCAACTCAGGAGATTTCTATTGACGCGCTTAGGGAACTAGAGCGATATCTAACTGACTTTGGAAAACAACCAAAAGGAGAGTGAGATGAGTAACGAAAAGCCAATTGTAAGAAATATGATAATTGAAGGCTACAAATGCCATAACTACCTTGAATTACATGACATGGCAAATGTAAATCTTTTTGGGGGAGAAAATAATGCTGGAAAGACATCGATATTGGAAATTTTAAATATAGCATCTGCTATTAATTGGAATCATGCTAATTTGAGATATCCAAATTCACTAAATGTTATAGATGAATTGAAAACAGTTTTAAATAGTCGATACTCATTTGAGATATTACAGGGAAAGCTGGGGCACAGACATTTTAAAACTCACCAAAATATGATATTCTGCTCTCAATCAAGTTCATCAAATGTTATCAAAATTTACTTCGATCGTAGCAATGGTGATTCCATTGATTTCTCTGTAGT
>JAIOTM010000355.1 GCA_021106755.1 Candidatus Cloacimonadota bacterium
AGCGGTACCAGTAGTAGTCTTTTCCCAGTTTGCCCCAGATATCAAGTGAGATTCGCAGAACAGCAACTTCCGCGGATTTCACCGAAATGGAGCAATAGTAGGATTTGCCTGTTCGGGGATAGTAGAATCTACCATGCTTCCAGAGTTTTCCATTGAACTCTAATCCGTTCAAAAACTTAATCCCAATAACCGGGCGGGTTCGAAGTGATTCGTCTGGATTTCTGACATCGGTCGCGGGTTGTCCGGCTTTTGGGTGAGCGTCCGGGAAGTTTGGCTTTTTCATCCATGTTATTACAGCACTGTATGAGCTGTCTGGTTCCTGAAACGCGTGGGATCGTATCTTTCCATCATCCATAATCCACTCTCCGAGGAGCACGTTTTCCTCAACAGCGGATAGCATTGAAAGCATTAATAAAAAAAGTACTATTATTACTCTATGAGACATTTTGTTTGACAATCCTTTCGATAACTCCCGACTATTTAAGCAGCAGGCATTTCCGCGTATTCACGGTTTTCCCGTTAACCGAAAGCCTGTAGAAATATATCCCGGAAGCTACTGTCTGTTGTCTTTTATTTGTGCCATTCCAGACAGCGGTGTAATGTCCTGAAAGTTGGTGTTCGTTGACAAGTTTTTTTACACGCTGCCCCTTGATATTGTATATATTCAGAGATACGTCGGCTTCATGAGCGATGCTGTAACTGATGCTGGTAACAGGATTAAACGGGTTAGGATAATTTTGTCCCAGAGATGCAAAGGCAGGCGGAGCAGAAGCTCCATTTCCATCTACAATATGTTCCACAAAGCGAGTTTCGTTATAGCTTACATGTACGGTAGGCAGATTTTGGTCGGATGCTATCTGGATGTAGTAGTAGTCATTAGGGAAATTAATATTTCCAATCTGAGAAGCGGGAATCCAGTCTGTCCACTCAATAATGCCTACATTATCGAACCAGGCTTCACCGTTGGTGTCTGTATGACGGCTGAATACTCGTAAATCATAGTAATTGCCGTTGTTAGGTACACTGTAGTCACCCCAGTAGTATGCCCAGTCATGGGTTCCATTGAGATTTGTTCCCACATTGAATTGCCCTACATTGGTACCACTTGTTCTGCCAGTGTAGTAACGAACGTAAATCTCTGCTTCGGCGGCGTTCAGGGTTTTCATCCAGCCATGAATAGTATGTCTTGTGGAGTCGTTATAGACTCTTACCCGTTCTTCGAGGTTGGTTGTTATTCCATCGTTGCCTGTCCAGTTCTGGTGGTGCATAGAGCGGAGACCTTCGACAGACTCCTGATTAGTATAATCTTCGTAGTTGCTGTTGCGATTCCAGAGTGTACAGCCCTCGTCTTCCATGTTTCCATACCATACGAGTTCTCTACCTAACCTGTAGTAAACATCGGTAGATGGAGTAATGTCATCAATTGAAGAGATATATCCAATATTGAGAAGCTTCGCGGGTTGTGAAACATAGTTGCCCGAATCGTCATGCAAAGTAATATCGAATTGCTGATTGATAACCTGTGGGTCCCATTCAGTAGAGTCTATGATTACTTCCGCGATTATATTGGTTCGGTCGATTGTCAAATCGGTATTAAGGTCTTTGGATTTTTGTGCCAGATAGTCGAGGATATGCAGTCCTAATTCGCCCCATGCCCGTTGAGGAATATAGTCATCAAGATAACAGGGAGTAATCGTATAGCGATAGATACCTCTTTCGTCTATTTCCGTATTGAGAATCAGAGTTGGACAGGTCTCCGGGTAATTGAGATCGAATATGAAATTGCCGAGTGAGTGAGCAATCAGTTTGCCGTTATACATTTCCATACCCTGAATAATATGCGGGTGATGGCAGACAATCAGGTCTGCGCCAGCGTCGATAATATGATGCCGATGTTCTATATCCCACATCTGGGGGACATCCAGCAGGGGAGCGTAGTTTTCGTCTTCAAGAAGCTCATCATCCAGCATATCATCGTTTGCTTTGTCGTATCCCGCACCGGGTCGAGTAGAATACTCGCTTCCGCAATGTAACTCCGCGATGATAATATCGGCTTTGTTTTGAACTTCTTCAATCTGTCTCTGAACATAGAAGGGAGTCATCAGGGCAAAACCCGCTTTATCGTAGGCGGCTTGCAAATAGGGTTGAGCATTGTTATATTGACCTGTTCGGTCACAGGAGCGCAGGAAAGCGATATTTACACCCTTTTGGTTGATGTACTGCGGCAAATAAGCTTCGTAGGAGTTAAGCCCACCTCCGGAATAGAGGATACCCTCCTGATCCAGCCCGACTTGTGTATCAATCAGACCTTGCTCCATGTAGTCCAGAGTGTGGTTGTTAGCAAGGCAGACAATGTCTATACCAGCATGTGTTAACCCACTGAGGTTAGCCGGGTCGCTTTTGAAAACAACCGATTTTGTTGGATGCCCATTGTTAGAGTTAGTGAAACAGCACTCAAGGTTAGCAACTGTGATATCTGCTACATTACCGAGCCAGGGGAGAGTGGGATCGAAAATAGCATTAACTCCCAGAGTAGGGATAATTCCATTCCAGTCTTCATAGCGGCGGGCAAGCATTATATCTCCCACAAAGTTCATAGTCAGTGGGAAAGAGGTTGGACCGATGTCCATATCCACCGAAGTTGTCGCCCAGCCCCAAAGTCCGGTATCATCTACTACTTCCAACAGAACTGTATAAGAGTGATTATCGAATAGGTTATAGTCGTGCACGGGATTGGCATCGGTACTGGTTATACCATCGCCGAACTGCCAGTGATAGCTCAGATTTACACTGTCTGTGTCATTTACTGTACTCTGGAATTGTATCATAACCCGCTCGTTTCGACCATGCCCGTAATGTCGTCCGATTGTATAGCTGACAGAAACTTCCGGTGCCATAGGTAAATCATCGGTAACGTCCGCGAGGTAATCGTAATAGACTTCAGCGTAATTATCGTTGTCTCTGTCGTTGACAAATACTACTGAGGAAAACGTTGGCAGAAAATCGAACCGCGCCAGAAAATCGGCGGCTACAGGCATATTTAAGAGGTTCCATGTATTCTGATTAAACGCACCCTGATTATGAGTTACCCACTCATCAATGCTCAACAATTCGGAGCCGAAGAAGGAGTAGAAAAGTACACGGGTTGTATCGGTTGTAGTCGAGTCGATGAAACCGATTCCCTGAATTTCGCCTAAACTCTGGCAGAAAACCGCTATCTGCCACACATCACCGGAATCTACTACCACAGGGGTAATTTCCAGAGTCTTCCAGGTGTTTCCCGTTAGCTGAAGGCTGTACGAACCTTCATAAACAGTATTCTGATTGAGTGCCCAGCCGCCGGGATCTACGTCCTGGTTAGCATAGGAACCGAAAGTGATTGTTGTGTCCTCGAAATCCGCGATAACTGTAACTCTTTCTTGAGCAGAAAGTTGTAAGACGACGAATAAGATAATCAGCACTGCTAAAGCTTTCATAATATATCCTTTGTTGGTTATTTTACTTCTTAAATATAGTAAAGCACTAATTG
>JAIOTM010000418.1 GCA_021106755.1 Candidatus Cloacimonadota bacterium
AAAATATCAATATACATCATTCTTGGAATGATTTTATTAAGGATGATTTTTTACTTGATCTAGACGCCGTGGAAAAAGAGATATGCAATTTTAACCCTCCAGCATCAGTGGTCTTAAAATTTCTTGAAATGGACATCTGCAAAGTGAAGGTAGTCATTTTAGGTCAAGACCCATATCCACAAGAGGGTAAAGCAACAGGACGAGCATTTGAGGTTGGTGATCTTATAAATTGGAGTGACAAATTCAGACAAACGTCACTAAAAAACATTGTAAGGCTTCTTTATTTTTCTTACACAGACGAATTATTGAAATACAACGATATCCGTCGAGAAATACAAAGTGGTAATTTCAAGTTACTTCCACCAAACAAACTATTTATTCATTGGGAATCTCAGGGCGTTTTGCTACTAAATACTTCATTAACGGTTACTAAAGGATATCCAGGGAGCCATACGAAATTATGGGTATCTCTTACAGATAAGTTAATCAAATATATTTGTATAACTAATAAAAACGTGAAATGGTTTCTGTGGGGTAAACACGCACAAAGATATCGTTATACAATTAAAGCTATTGATTTTTATGAGTGCAATCATCCTATGATATGTAGTAAAAAAAACCCTAGGGATTTTATTAACTGTTTGTGTTTCAAGCAAACGAAAAATGTTATAGATTGGCTTGGAGAAACTCTGCAATGCCTTTAATACCATTCATAAATGAAAAACTTGCTGAAAAATACGATCTAAACGAAACATTTACTGAATCAGAATTAGAGAGTAAAAGCATAAATAAAGAAAATATTTTGATTCTAGGAAATTATGATGACCTACAGATAAACGATTTTAGAATAAACTCAAATTCTGCTTACGATCTAAGAGTCGGAGATGAATATTGGTGTAGAGAAGTTTCATTTTCTCTCCAGAAAGGTGACGAAATAACATTGAAACCTGGTGATTTTTTCTGTGTTCAAACAATTGAATCCATTATAATGCCTAAGTTTAGAGTTGGGCTAATCGTCTCGAAAGTTAGTGCATTACTAAATGGTTTTGGAGTTACTACTACTAAGGTTGATCCCGGCTACAGAGGCCCCCTCGTAATTTACACTTACAACTACTCATCCAAAAATGTTAAGTTAAAGTGGGGGGACAAATTTTGTTCCTTATTAATATTTAGTGTTGATGAAGATATTATTCCATATGCAAAAGAAGCAAAAAAGGTTCCTAGTAGCACAAGAGTGTAGTTTTTCAAACGTAAATGGTTGAAAATCAAAAAAAAAATTATTCCATATGCAACGACTATTATTTCTCTACTCACATCTATAGTCGTTTTTTATAACCTATTCAAAAAATAATCAGATAGCTAATTTAGATACAATAGCAATTTACGATAATCAACCTCACACAGCTTACCCGCAACATTACATTCAACCTGTTTATCCGAATGGAATTTTTACAGAGCTACAGAAGCAAATGGACAGGGGGGAAAATCCGGACTCATCCCTTTTCCCGCTTGACAGAATTATTGAGCAAAAATTGAATGAAAATCTATAAAAACCTTAAAAAGGAGACCGCATGCCATATATATCCAACACGGATTCAGACCGTGAAGAAATGTTAGCCGCTATCGGTGTCGGCAAATTTGATGACTTGCTAACTAACATTCCTGAAAAGCTACGTTTAACAGAGCTTTTAAATCTTGAGAAACCGCTTTCGGAATTGGAAATCAACCACCGGATTGACGAATTATCCAGCGAGAATCTTCATCTCAGCAAGGTCAATTCGTTCCTTGGTGGGGGAGTATATGACCACTTTATACCAGCCGCGGTCGATCACATGGTTCAGCGACCGGAATTTCTGACAGCATACACCCCTTATCAGGCTGAAGTAAGTCAGGGAACGCTACAATACATTTACGAGTTTCAGACTTTGTTTGCCGAATTAACCGGAATGGATATAGCCAATGCCGGTATGTATGATGGAGCTTCCGCCGCCGCCGAAGCAATTCTGATGGCTGTGAGACAAACTCGCCAGAATAAGGCTGTTTAGCGGGTACGCTCAATCCTTTGTATAAGAGTGTTATCAAAGCATATACCGAAGGTATTGGCATCGAAATAACAGAGATACCTACGATTGACGGCAGAATCGACCTGACTACTCTTGACGCGGCGATGGACGATAAAACCGCCTGTGTACTGTTTCAAACGCCTAACTTTCTGGGGATACTCGAAGACGGATTCGCGATTGAAGCTATCACCCACAAGTATAAAAAAGCGTTACTGATTGCCACTGTCGATCCAATTTCGCTTGCTGTGCTGAATTCACCAGCCGAGTATGGAGCAGACATCGTTGTTGGGGAAGGACAAAGCCTCGGCAACAGTACTAACTATGGTGGACCTCTTCTTGGCTTTATAGCCGCTCGCGATAAATTTAAAAGACAAATGCCGGGGCGTATAGTAGGTGCGACTCTTGATATTGATGGAAAACGCGGTTATGTGCTGACGCTTCAGACACGGGAGCAACATATCAAGCGTACAAAAGCTACCTCTAATATATGTTCTAATCAGGCACTCGCGAGTCTGGCGGCAACAGTACACCTTACTTTACTTGGAAAACAGGGACTGGTGGAAGTAGCAGAGCACTCAACTGTAAAAGCTCACTATCTGGCACGCGAAATAACTAAACTGGATGGCTATACGATGGCTTACAAGCATCCGTTCTTTAAGGAGTTCGCGATTACAACACCTATCCCGGCACGGAGAATTATTGATGTGCTAAAGCAAAAGAACATTTTCCCGGGAATTGACCTGTCCGAATTTGACTATGGAAAAACGCTGTTAATTGCCGTTACCGAGAAAAAGATGAAAGTGGATATGGACATGCTTGTCGAAGCACTGAAGGAGATTAACAATGGCTGAAACAATATTTGAACGCTCTGTTCCAGGTCGCAAAGCCTATTCACTTCCACATCTCGAAGTAGATGTTAAGATAGAGGATTGCGTACCGGAAAAATTCCGTCGTCAGCAGGTAGCCCGACTACCAGAGGTCAGTGAACTTGACGCGATGCGCCATTTCATCGAATTATCTAACATGAATCACTGTATTGAGAAAGGCTTCTATCCTCTTGGTTCCTGTACAATGAAATACAATCCGAAAATTAACGAGACTCTTGCCCGACGTCCTGGTTTTGCTATGCTACATCCTTTTCAGGATGACGATACAGTTCAGGGCACGCTGGAACTGCTGTGGGAACTGCAAAACGATTTGAGTGAGATATCCGGTCTGGAAAAAGTAACACTTCAACCTGTAGCTGGTGCGCATGGCGAGTTTGCCGGACTAAAGATTATGCATGCTTATCACCTCGCGAAAGCCAACAAACATAAAACTAAAATCATTATGCCGGACTCCGCACATGGAACAAATCCCGCGAGTTGCACTCTGAACGGCTTTGATGTAGTTGAACTTAAATCCAACGAGCGTGGATTGGTCGATCTGAACGAACTCAGAAGTCATATTGATGATAATGTTGCCGGCTTTATGCTGACAAATCCCAACACACTGGGTATCTTTGAAGAACAGGTGGAAGAAATCGCGAAGATTATTCACAGTGTTGATGGGCTTATGTATATGGATGGAGCCAACTTAAACGCTCTATTGGGAATTGTTAAACCTGGTAAATGCGGGTTCGATGTAATGCACTTCAACTTGCATAAAACATTTGGCACTCCTCATGGTGGAGGCGGCCCGGGTTCAGGTCCGGTAGGTGTAAGGGCAGATTTGGTGCCTTACCTACCAGTGCCTATGATTGCCCGAAAAGATGATGGTTCTTTCTTCCTTGATTATGGACATAAAAAGACATCAATTGGTAAGATTCACTCATTTTATGGCAATTTTGGAGTAAATGTTCGGGCTTACGCCTACATAAAGATGCTGGGTGGTGCTGGATTGCGCAGAATTGCGGAAAACGCTATCATTAATGCAAACTACCTACGAAAGAAACTGGAAAGCACTTACGCTATCCCCTATAATGAAATCTGTATGCACGAATTTGTTATCAGTGGAGAGAAACAGAAGAAACGCGATGGTGTTAAAACGCTGGATATAGCAAAGCGGTTATTGGATATGGGTTATCACGCCCCGACTATTTATTTCCCGCTGATTGTTCACGAAGCGATTATGATTGAGCCTACCGAAACCGAGAGTAAGCAGACTCTGGATGAGTTTATCAAGGTTATGATTGAAATCGACAACGAAGCACAAAATAATCCTGAAAAACTGACAGAAGCACCATTCACCACACCTGTACGCAGGTTAGATGAAACCAGAGCAGTAAAATATCTTGATGTACGCTGGAAATTTGATTCATAAATGAAGATATGATAATCTCATACCTAACCGCTATCAATCATGCTAATGTCATGTCAAGCATCAGGTGACGGTTTCTCTTTGGGGCAATCCTCAGGCCAGTCCCTGGCGGGTCTGTAGGTGGTTGCCCATTTATCCCGTCTTGTTTGATTAGAAGGGTACCCACAAGGAGCACCCCTACAAGACCGCAGGAGTAAAAGTGTCACACTTTACACTTGATATAAGAGTTGTTTCAAAGAACCTTTTTTTGTAAACACAGGTATTATAATTTACTGGTAATGTCAGCGAGACGTTCCTTGTACTCTGAGCAGGTTTTATCCAGTTTTGTAGCGGTTTTCAATGCCTGAACCGCTTTCTCTGTCTTTCCAAGTTTTTCATAAGTAAGCCCTTTATTATAATACGCTCTGGCATATTTTGGACTGAGTGCGATTGCTTTATCCAGCCATTCCAGGGAGTTGTCATACATTCCCACGTTTCGGTAAGCAACTCCAATACTGTTGTAGCAACTGATTTGCAGGACTAATTCGGCAAGATTCGCGCATTGCCTGTAGAACTCAATACTCTAGAT
>JAIOTM010000235.1 GCA_021106755.1 Candidatus Cloacimonadota bacterium
CCCTCAGATATTCGCACAGACCGACAATGGCCCCGTAAAGATGTCTACCAGGCTTTTCCTTGCCTTTTTCCAGGCGGTAGAGATACCCCAAAGAAATTTCCAACTCTTTGGCGGCCTTTACCCGACCGGGACCTCCCCCGCCACACAACTCGACTAACTCAACTATTTTATTTTTTGACGTTTTTCTTTTCATAGAAAACATATTATCCCTCTCTTGACAATTTGTCAAGTAACTATTACACTATAACAAATAAGGAGATAAAATGGACCACCCAAAAAAATTAAAAGATACGATTCTAAAAAAAGAAAAAGAGGAAATAGCCGTCTTTATGACCCACGAAGGTCTATGTGAGGCTGACATCGAAGAGCTTGTTAGACAACCGGTTGAAGGACTGCTGTACGACCTCAATCGAGACCGGAGCACAATTTTAGCGTTTATAGAAGATCCTAAGTGGATCAACGATTTTGCAGTCATGTTAATTATCAAAAAACTCAAGGAATATTATGACTCGAGGGAAAAGTGAAAAACCACCAGCCTTCTGAATACGACATCCAGTGGCAAATAGCTGATTTTATCAGATATCAGTACCCCTCGGTGATCTTCCACATGGACTTGTCCGGAGTAAGAATTCCCATAGGCCTGGCCGTAAAAATAAAGCGGCTTCAACCCTATAGAGCTTTTCCGGATATTCAGATCTGTGAGCCCCGTGGCCGGTTCAGCGGGTTATTTATCGAACTAAAAAAGACTCGCTCCGATCTTTACACCAAGACCGGGGCCTATAGACAGACATCGCATATTAGTGAACAGAGGACTGTATTGGCGAACCTGAAACGTAAAGGGTATCAAGCTGTTTTCGCCTGCGGATTCGACGAGGCGAAACAGATAATATCGGATTACCTGGATAGGAGAATTTAGATGGATCAACCATTCTGTGGTAGAGAAGCAAAAACAATAGTGTTCGAGAACCATTCAATATCCTCAAAAAAAGGTTACACCCGCCTAATTGGATTATGTGTTGATTGCGGGGAACGTATTGATTATTGGATACTCCAGGTGGAAAACGGGCAAGAAAAAGCCCGGCATAACGCTAGATATATTGAGACTATTGTGTGGAAATAGTACTGTGAGGAGAGAAAAGCATGGAAATCAAACTTGAAGTTTTAACAGACATACTTATACATATTTCTGAAGTCCAGGAAAATCTTGCAGAAATGACTGCAATCTTGAAAGCCCGAGGGATAACCCACGACAGATCGAAGCTTGAAGCTATCGAGTTCGATGCTTTTGTCAAAACAAGACCAAAGTTTAAACAAGCAAACTATGGCAGCACAGAATATCAAAAATGCGTCGATATGATAAAACCCTCTATCGATCATCATTACGCAAATAATCGGCATCATACCGCTTTCCATAAGAATGGATTTGCAGACATGAACTTGTTTGATATTCTTGAAATGCTTGCTGACTGGAAAGCCGCTGCAAGACGAAGCCCTGATTTATCTTTTGAGGATTCTCTGCCAATAGCATTCAAAAAATACAATATCCCCCAAAACATGCAGCAACACATTGTTGCTACAATTATATCTCTCGGATGGAGGGAAAAACATGAGTAATAACAGCAATTTAATATACATTGACCTGGAAACTGTAATTGACACAAGTCCTGGTGCCAAAGAACGAATACTGTCCGAGCTCAAGCCTCCAGGGAACATCAGCAAACCAGAAACAATCGCTAAGTGGTGGCAAGATAAAGCCCCCGGAATTGCAGAAGAGCAATTACTAAAAACAGGTCTCAATCCCATGTATGGAAGTATCATATCCATTTCATGGGCGTTTAATGCTAAGCCGGTCGAGGGGATCATCCGTAAGCTGAATGAATCCGAAAAAGAGCTTATCGAAGCTTTCTATGACGTCCTCTTGGATACAAATACAGATTACCTGAAATGGATAGCCTATCCTATCCGCTTTGATTTACCGTTTTTGCTCAAAAGGTCGATTATTAACAATGTCCGACCACCGATTGGCATCCCCGATGAACGCAGCAAAAATGCCTTTTGTCCGATGAATTGGTGGCATGGATGGCACATACACGACGGGAATAGCAGTCTTGATACACTTTGCAAGACATTGGGTATCCCTGGCAAGGGAGACATGACGGGAAAAGACGTGTGGCCAGCTATACAGGCCGGCAAGTATGAGAAGGTGCTTGCCTACAACAAATCTGATGTTGAGATGCTTCGCCAAGTTCACCGCCGCCTCAAATTTCTCGACTGGATCCCCGAAGACCCCAAAGAGGAAGTGGCCATAGCAAACGAAGAGGACGCAAAACTTAACGATAGCGGGTTTTTCGATAAAGTACTGGAAAATGCTTGACAATTCTTTTAGGGTACACTATTTTAGTACTCAAAAGGGAGCATGCTTATGTTGCAAGAATTGGTTAAGGTCAAACAGGGATGGGCTTTTTGTAGTAGCCAAATGGTAGCCGAAAAGTTTGGCAAAAGGCACAGAGACATGATCGTCAAAATTGAAAAACTCATTTCTGATTTTGACGAAATAAACAAGCCTAAAAGGGAGCGAACTTTTACGCCCCTCAATTTTCAGTTATCCGAGGGTAAACACCGAGGTCAAAAATATAAAATCTATCTTATGGATCGCAGGAGCTTTTCGCTTCTTGTTATGAGATTTACAGGAAAAAAAGCATTAGAGTGGCAAGCAAAATTCAACGACGCTTTTTACCAAATGGAACGAAGAATCCTTGCGTTTGAACTCAACCAGCAAAGCGACCAATGGCTAACTCAACGAGTACAAGGCAAATTAGCAAGAAAATCAGAAACAGACACAATTAAAAACTTTGTCGAATATGCGACGGGCCAGGGTAGCACAAAAGCTCAGTGGTATTATAAGCACCTTACAAACGCCTGTTACAAATGTCTTCAGCTTATTCAACACAAACAGCCCAAGCTTCGGGAAACTCTCGATCTTCTTGAACTACACCAATTAATGATGGCTGAAATAGTGGCTGAACGATCTCTAAAAAAATGGATGAACGAAAAAGAACACTACAAAGCCATATTTGTATTGGTCAAGCAAGACCTGGAATGTTTTGCCAACAGCCTGATATTACCGCAAAAAATAAAATCTTTAGAGGAAAAATTCTAATGGGAGGTAAAGGCTATGATCCCTTTATGGTGGGTGGAGTACCCCTTGAAGCCTTTGCCTTATCGTCTGTGGACAAAATAAAGTCTTGGATGGAGCAAACAGGATAAGCGACGATATCCAAGTCTGACAGTAATGTCATCCTCTAGTGATCGGTCGCATAAGGCTCGCCGACAAACCAGTGAGGGGGTGGAAAGCCCCCAACTTAAAAAAGGAAAAATTCTAAAAGTACGAAATTAA
>JAIOTM010000207.1 GCA_021106755.1 Candidatus Cloacimonadota bacterium
ATAAAAATAATTACATTACTCGTGCTTATGGTCATACTGGTAACTTTGTTACCTGCCCAGAGTAGTGATAAAATCAAGCAGAAGTACGCGGGTCAACGCGCGCTTATTGACCGTAACACAATCGAAGTGGAAGCCGAGATACTGAAACCGGATAATAGTGCTCTACTTGCCCATCATCCCGCCGGTCCCAGGGAAGGTAGTAAGCGGCAATATATAGAGAGTTTGAAAACGTCAAACAGATTACTATTAAAATAATATACTACAGGAGGTTACAATGTCATCCAAGTTCACAAAGCTTTTATTCCTGCTGGTTCTGACGAGTTTATTCTCGTTTCTGGCGGCTGAGGAAAACGTCCAGGTAGATCAGGGTGGAATGGACCTTGTCTCGTTGTTCGAGGCTGGTGGCATGTTCATGTGGATTATCGCCTTGGTGGGCGTAGCAATCATTGTCCTGGGAATCATGAAATTCTATATGTTGTCTGTCAGAGAGCATGTTGATGCCCGGAAATTGTATCTGAAGCTAAAGGGCTTCATCGCGAAAGGTCATATTGCTGAAGCAGAAAAAATATGCGAGAATTTCAAATCTAAAACAATGGGATTCATTTTCTGGATGACTCTTACAGCTTTTCATAATGGCAAGAAGCAAAATAAAAGCGGTAAAGAGATGAGCCAGATTCTTGACAATTCCTTCGAAGAAGCAGCTTTGCAGGTTCTGCCAAAGATTGATGCTGGTCTTCACTGGTTTGATGTTCTGGGACAGTCCGCTACTTATCTTGGACTACTTGGTACTATCGCGGGTCTTATCGGTGCGTTTAACGCTCTCGGTGCTATTTCTGACCCAGGCGAGCGCCAGAATAAGTTGACGCAAGGTATTGCTACTGCTATGGGTACAACAGGCTTTGGTCTGATGATAGCTATTCCGGCAGCAATTCTTAAAGGTTATTTCCAGGGTCGTGCTGAAAAGGTCTCCAACCTGATTGATGAATACAGCGCGAAACTGATTAATCAGCTTAAGCTAACGATCGAGGACAAATAGGCATGAGACGAATCAGCGAAAGCAGAACAGCCAAACTGAGCAAGATGACTAAACCTATCAATCTTGTTCCCATAATGAACCTCTTTCTGGTTGTTATACCTTTCTTGCTGATGATTATGGTAACCGCCCAGATGGCTTTGCTGGAGATCCAATTGGCTTCATCAGGCGGTGGCGACGGTGCGGGAAATGAAGGCGAGGAGGAAATCAAAGAGATTTCCGTTGCGATTTTTGACGACAGACTTGAAGTTAAACTTAGCAATCAGGATAAAGCTGATGTTCTGCCAGTCATAGCTGAAGGTATCGAAGATATTATGCAACGCTATGACTTTACGGAACTTGATCGCATGTTTCAGAACTTTGACGAAGAATTCCCCGTTTCAGACAGTCTCAAGCAAATTACTGGTTTAGATTTGCATGAGGCTCTGGTGCGGATAATTCCCTCTGAAATAGTGAAATATCAAGCTCTTCTACTCGTCATTGATATTTGCAAAATGAATAATTTCCCCAACATCAGATATTCATCAGCCACAACAAAGCTGCTAAAGCGTAATTAGGGAGTTTGTATATGAAGCAAACTAAAACTAAAAAAGCGAGAACCAGCATAATAGGAAGCAGGAAAAAACGCCCGGTTACTGAGATGAATATCACATCGTTGATTGACATTCTCACAATACTTCTTGTCTTCCTGATAAAAAACGTCTCCTTAGATACTACGAATCTTTTGCCATCGCAGAAGATGGAGATGCCTTACAGTATCGCGACGGACGAATTGGTGAAAGAAGGTAAAGTTATTCCCATCCAGATTTACTTTGATGAGATTCTTTACGGACCAGACCTCACCCCTATTGGGACACCGGATGCCTTTATCAACGATGATGAAATCCGTAATGCTACTTTAGCCGCGATGCAACACGATACCGAGCAAATGCTGTATAATAATCCGGAATCTCCGCGATGTATATTGATACAGGCGGATATGGGTATCCCTTGCCGGTATATTACAAGGGTCATTAGTGTCGCCGGTGTAGCCGGGTTTAATCATATCTATTTTTCAACGCTCCATAAACCGGGAGAAATCTCGGAACTTCGGCGCTTGTAAGTGGAACAGGAGTAAATATGGCTGGCAAAAATCTAACACTTCGTTTGTTCTATAAAAATGATGAAGTCCATTACGCGAAATCTGAAAAGGATTTCAATAATAAGTTCACCATAGGTTCCAGTCCTCAGCAGTTCTGGCAGATTTTAAGTAGAGCATTTCCGTCAGACTTCACCTTGATTACCAGGGAAAATGGTAAGTATGTAATGCACCTCCGCAAGGGGATGGATATCGATGTTAAAAAAGGTGATTTGAATATACCGATGCAGGAATTGAAATCAAGCCGGATGTTGAAAGGTTCAAAGTTGTACTTAGATGAACGTACTCAGGGAACACTTCGCATTGATGATACCTGGAAAATTGAATATGCTTATACGACACCACATAAAAGAGTACTTTCCCCAGCGGATAGGGCTTTAGTATCAAAACTCAGCCACAAGATGCCGGCATCACCGGAAGAACGCTTTACAATGGCGTTCCTGCTTCTGGCATTTTTTGTTACCATTGTTGGTATTGTTATCTTTCAGGCGACCTACGAACCAGAAGCTCGCACCAATATTGTTGAGCAGGTTCAGAGGCGTGCTCAGATTGCAAATCTTGCCGCGTTTGAATTGCAACAGCAAGAAACTGGTGGAGGTAAGGAAGAGGCTGAAGAAGCAGAAGAAGCTTCAGAGGTCGATGCTGAGACTGAGGTAGCAGAAGCTCAACAGATAAGTGACCAGCAGATGTCCAGCGAGCTTGGGTTCTCTGTTGCTGGTGCTGCAGAAGGTGGCTACGACATTGGAGAAGCAACTGTCAGCACCGAAGATATTTTCAGAGTTGATACTATTGGCGATCTTGTTACAACCGGAGGTGGTGGTGCAAGATCAACCAGTGCGAGCGATGCTATGGCACAATTGCAGTCGCAGGGTTCATCCGCGGCTATGAGTAGCGATGTCAGCCTTGATGCTATGCTGACAGGTATTCAGGTCGGTGGCGGTGGTAGTGCTTTTGAGCAAGTAGATTTGGGTGCGTTGGATGTGGGTTCGATTCAGACAACTCAGATTACCAGTAATGTTCAGTTTGGGAAAATAAAAGCCGCGAAATACGGTAAAGTAACCCGGCTGGATGTTGACAATATCAATCTGAAAGAATTGTCACCCGCTGATAAATCCGCGTTAGCAAATATCCGTAATGTTGTAAATGCTTACAAACCGCAGATTATGAGTATCTACAGGAGTAAGCTACAGACGCTGGAAATCTATGGTACATTAGAAATTACTTTGTATATTGATAAATCAGGGAAGGTCGAGGAAGTGGAATTGAAACCCCTGGCTGGGAGTTTCTTTGGAAAAAGTGTTGATTTCTTCCTTGTTCCTGTAAGGAACAACATCCTGAGATGGCGAATTCCGGTAAAACAGAATCGCCCATTTACATTCCGTATGAAGTTCTTCAAATAGAAAAATATGTATTTCCCTTTGCAAAAAGGGCAGAGAGTGCCGAGTAATTCGGCACTCTCTTTTTGGATTAGCTTTATAGAAAAAAAATTGAGAGATTTCAAAACTCCAGACGCTTTTGCGATTCGACAATTTGTTTCCAATACTCAAGGTGTTTATTTATGATTTATTATCAGGTTGCTTTACCAGTGAACCTCAATCGCCTGTTCACTTATACCAGCGATGCTGAATTGCAACGTGGTTGTCGTATTATTGTTCTGTTCGGGCAGAAAATCTATACCGGGGTTGTCTGGGAAAAGTGCGATACTCTTCCATCTGAGCAGGATATCAAGATTCGCTCTGTTATCGAAGTAATTGACACTGTACCGCTGATGGATGAACCGTTGCTTAATCTGGCACAATGGATAGCAAATTACTACAAGGCACCATTGGGGACAACGTTTTTCTCAATGCTTCCAACTGGCTTAAACATCCGGTTGGTGATGCGGGTAAGAAAAAGAACAAGTTCCGGTTGCGAGAGTAATCAAAGCTTTCAGCGATTGCTCAACCTTATACTCGAAAAAGATTTTACAGATATTGAAGTTCTTCGGGATAACTATGCCGGAAGCGATTTCTGGACAGTACTGGAAGAGTTAGAAGAACTACAGCATATTGAGATTGAACGCTTGTTTCAGGAGCAGATTCCTAAGAAAACAGTGAATTTTGTGATTCCCTCAGTAGCCCCGGAGAATACGCGACTCACCAAAAGGCAACAGGAGTCGTTAGAAATAATCAAGAGCTTCAGAGGGAGTTTTCCCCTCGCTGAAATCGCGAAAGAGGTTAGCTACTCAATTATTAAAGTACTACGGAACAAAGGATATATTAAGATTGAACCACGGCAGGTTGATGATGAAGAAACACATCAACGACTGAGCGAGAAGCGGGAAGAGTTCCAACTCACGAACGAGCAGTGCGTTGCGGTTGAGGCTGTTAATGCCGCGATTGACGCGGGAACGACAAAACCTTTTCTACTTTTTGGCATAACGGGAAGCGGAAAGACCGAAGTTTATATCCGCACTATTGAACATGCTCTATCCCTTGGTAAAACCGCGATACTGCTTGTGCCGGAAATTGCTCTGACACCCCAGATGGAAGCCCGTTTCTTCTCTGTGTTTGGCGAAGCTGTTGTGATTCTGCATAGCCGACTTACCAATCGGCAGCGGTTATCACGTTGGCGAAAATTGCGGAAAGGTGAAGCCAGTATTGCCATTGGTGCCAGAAGCGCGATTTTTGCTCCATTACGTTCTTTAGGGTTGATAATAGTGGATGAGGAGCACGAAAACAGTTACAAGCAGGAGAAGAAACCTCGTTACCATGCCAGAGACACAGCCGCAGTACGGGCGGCGATGTCTGGTGCGGCAGTTTTGTTCGGTAGCGCGACTCCCTCGTTGGAGAGTTGGAACAATGCGAACAACGGCAAATACTATCTCCTGACTCTCATAGAGCGACCAGCGGCTGTAATGACACCGCAAGTATCAGTTATAGATATGCGGAATAAAGACACCGACACAATTTTGAGCGAAGCTCTGACTTGCGCGATAAAAGAGACACTGGAGCGACAGGAGCAGGTGATTCTGTTTCTCAACCGAAGGGGATATTCCTCATTTGCTCAATGTATTTCCTGTGGTAAGCTGATTAAGTGTAAGCATTGCGATATAAGTCTTAACTACCACGAGTACAGCGGTGAGCTAATCTGTCATTACTGTGGGTGGTCGATGAAGAAGCCCCGTAAATGTCCCGATTGCGGAAGTTACAGGTTCATGTTTGGTGCTCCGGGAACCCAGCAACTTGAGAAGATTTTAAGGGAAATGTTTCCTCAGGCACGAATTTTACGGATGGATGCAGATTCCACAGGAAAAAAAGACAGCTATACCACTATGTTTGAGCGGATGCGTCGCAAAGAAGTTGATATTCTCCTTGGTACACAGATGATTGCCAAGGGACTTGATTTCCCCGATGTTACCTTAGTGGGTATAGTTTCGGCGGATGTCGCGATAAATATTCCCGATTTCCGGGCGGCAGAACGAACATTTCAACTTCTTACTCAGGTCGCAGGGCGTTCGGGACGGGGCAGTAAACCGGGTAAGGTGATGATTCAGACCTATAATCCGGGACACTATGCCATAAAATGGGCAGTTAAAGTAGATTACCGAAGCTTTGCCGAGTATGAAATGAAAAATCGTCACGAGCTTTTTTATTCGCCAGTTTCCCGAATGGCTCGATTAGAATTTGCACATAAAGGTCAACAATACCTCAAAGAGGCGATGATGACTCTTCTTCCTCTGATTGAATTTCTAAATCAGAAGACGAAAACGGCAAAGATTCTTGGACCTACTCCGGCACCTTTTCAGAAGTTGCATGGGAAATTCCGGTGGCACCTGATTATCAAAGCGGAGAGTTCGGCAACGCTTGCAAATATTATTGATTATATCAACGAGAACTCATCCCTTCCATCTGCGATTACACGGATTATCGACGTTGATCCCGCTTCACTGCTATAGAAAAAAGCTCTCCGACAAGCGAAGAGCTTCTTCAAGAATTTTCTTTTATCTAATCGTCTTTGAGTATTTTTTGTACTCTTGGTGCTCTAATCCGGTGTGCCTGTGGAAGCCCGCTTCCGAGTAACGGACGCACATAGTGAATAAACTTATCGGTAACATGATTTCCCGCGGAGTTGATGAATTCGTCTGGCATAATTCGTGTTTTTCCGGCAACTTCCGCCAGGTTAACTAACTTGTAGTCAACAGAATAATAACCTGTTCTGCGGATTGTTATTGAGCCATCTTTATCGTGCCAGATGGCAAACTGGGCAGCTTTTTCACCTACTTCCCGTGCTTCATTCTGATCTACATCCGAGACACTGCCAATATAGGAACGTTGCAAATACCCGAAAGTGTCAGAGCGAATCCTTCCGATTTTCGTGGTTTTTATCAGGTGCTGACTCAGCAGGTCGCCCAATGCTCCTGTGCCGGAAAGCTGAACATTGCCGTGAGCATCTTTCTCTATCTCTTTAACTAACTTGGTCATGACAGGTAGACGATTTGCATCGCAAATGCCTTCGGAAACAGCTATAACACAACGCCCATAGCGGTCGTAAGCTTCAATAACATCGGCAGTAAACTTTTCTAAGCTAAATGCCCGTTCCGGCAGGTAAATAAGGTGTGGACCATCATCGGGATATTTTTGTGAAATGCTGGCAGCGGCAGTAAGAAAACCAGCATGCCTGCCCATTACAATTCCGATGTAAACTCCCGGCAAAGACCGATTGTCTAAGTTCGCGCCCATAAACGCTTCGGCAACAAAGCGCGCAGCAGAGCCGTAACCCGGAGTGTGATCGTTAAGCACCAGATCGTTGTCAATGGTTTTGGGTATGTGTATTGCCCGGAAATCGTAGTTTGCTTTTAAAGCTTCCTGATTAACAATGCGCACGGTATCCGATGAGTCGTTTCCACCAATGTAGAAAAAATATCTGGCGTGATGAGCACGGAGTACTTTGAATATCTCCCGGCAATATGCTTTGTCTGGTTTTATCCTTGTGGATAACATACGAGAATTCGGTGGAATGGCTACGTGTTCCAGATTATTGGTTGTTTCCTGAGTCAGGTCTAAAAAATCTTCGTTAACAATTCCCTGAACGCCGTGCAAAGCACCATAAACGCGTGTTACTTGTGGGAATTTACGGGATTCCAGTACTACTCCCACCAGAGATTGATTGATAACCGCGGTGGGACCACCGCCCTGAGCGACAACTACTTTACCTTCTAAAGCCATGAGTTTACCTCCAATATTTTTCTAATTATCCGGGTATGAGTTCCAGTGGAATATCTCGCCTGTCTCTTTGCGTTGAGAGTGCCTTGCTGAAGCTTCTTCGGCGGGATAACCAATTGGAATCAGTATTACTGGTTCGACCTGCTCCGGCAATTTAAGGATGATACTGAGCCTGAACGCGTCAAAAAGGCAGACCCAGCAGGTACCAAGCCCCGCCTCTGTTGCTGCAAGGGTGAAATGATCCGCGATAATTGCCGCGTCAATATCTCCATGCCGTTTTCCATCAGGCCTACACCATGCTTCTCTATGGTCAACGCAGATAACGGCGACTACCGGAGCCGCGTCAATCCAGCGTCCGCGATAAGTTGCACAGACTTGTTTTCTTATCTCAACTTCATCGCAAAGAAGAATTTTGAATGGTTGCAGGTTCTTTGCTGAAGGAGCAAGCCGGGCTGTATCAGCAAGAGATAGTAGTAGCTCTCGTGAAACAGGTTCCGATGTGAATTTTCGGCACGAAAACCGTTTTTCCGCCAGGTTTTTGAAGTTCATGGTCTCTCCTTTTTTGTCAGCGATTCTAAAAATAATCTTAAACCACTATAGAGGGTGGGTGAGTTTGTCAATTGTTTGATGTAAACAAGTGGTTTCAGCAATTCAAAATTCAGCACGAGATGCTCCCAGGGTAACTTTTCTAACTCATTCAAAAGTTTTAACTCGCGTTTCAGAGAGCATAGCCAGTCCTCTTTCGGCTGGAGTAATGGTGCTTGCGTTTCACCCCAGAAATATTTCAGGGCAAAGCTCCGGTAAGCAAACGCCATGAAAAGGTCTATTCCGTCCGGTTCTGTTGCGGCAGGTGTTAGATATTGTCCTATCGAGTCATATTCGGGAAGCCACATGTTAGCGGGAGTTGCCGTGCCGGATACGGCATTCCACACATCATCAGCCGATACTGAGTTATGACAGGCAAGCTGTCGGGGACATGGTTCGCTGTCGGCACAGGGGTAGCAGGGGAATTCGGTCATATCCGGCTGAAGAGCGATTCCACCCCAGCATAGCGTCTCCTGAGAATATGCTGATGCTGTGAAAATCGCGACCACCGGAGTACTCGCGTAGGTGGCAGCGTGCATTGTGCCGGTGTCGCCTGTTACGAGCAAATCGGCATCGGCAAGCAGGGAAAGAAGCTCCGATATTGAGGTTTTTCCGATTTGATTTTCAAGTAACGGCGATTTGAGCGTTGAGAAAACAGACTCAATTTCCTGTCGCTCGCTTTCCACTCCAAGGAGAATAATCCGGCAACCTTCTTTAATAAATCTTTTTGCCAGATTACGCCACGAATCCGCGCTCCATTGTCTCTTGGAATTTCGCGAAGCTACCTGAAAAGCAATAATACGGGGTGCGGGGGAAATGGTTTTAAGGCGGGGGGGAGGTGCGGCTTCAACAGTATGTCTGTAAATATCTATCAGGTTGAGAGTGGATAACCGACGTGTTTTAACAAAGCTCATGGCGAAGTGCAGCCAGTCCTGTGAAGCAGTTTCCCAAGAACCAAAACCAGCTTTTTCCGGTATATGAATATCCTGAATTATCTGACGGGCTATCCCGGAACTGTTGAGGTTAACCACCAAATCGAATTTCAGATTATCTATCTGAGTAAGCAGATTACGATAGTAGAGGCTTTTCTGATTCAGGGGCAACAGGCGGGATAAATCTACTCCGAGAGGAGTACCCAACTCAGCCGCTTCCACAACGGAAGTAAATACTTCGTTATGCAAGACCCAAACCTGCTCAAAATGGCGGCAAACAGGCACAGACTGGAATAAATCACCCATTCGGGCTAACTGGATAATCAGAACACGCATTTTCAATAATTCTCCAACTACATTGGATATTTACACAGAATATGAGCAAGCATTTTAATCATCCACCACGTTCAGACTAAAATCGCGTTCGGTAACGATTGAGGTTAATTCCATCTGGAAACCATCGCTGAAAGCTTGCAGGCTTCCATCTGTTCCTCCAATGTAGCTTAGTATTCCTTTGTTTTTCAATCTGTTAATTACTTCTGGTGAAGGAAGATTATGAACATTCCCTATCCGGGCTGGTACAAAAACCGCGATAGGCGTAACAGCTTCTAAGAACTGAGGACTACTGGCGGTATCGCTACCGTGATGTCCTAATTTGAGGATGTCAGTATCAAGCTGTTCTTTATACTGTGTAAGAAGATGGTTTTCGCCATCTGAGGAAAGGTCTCCGGTGAACAGCACGGAGAACTCACGAAAATCCAGCCGTGCAACCAGCGATAAATTGTTGGGGTCGGAATGAGTGTAGTTCCGGTCGGGATGAAGGAGCAGTAATTTTACTTCACCGAGGTGAAAAGTCATTGTATCGCTGAGGATTACAATCCGGGTTGAAGTAGGAAGTACAGTGTAGATTGATTGCCAGACATCGGTTTCGGCGAACGCTTCTGAGATGAGAATATTGTCTATCACTAACTGCCGAGACAGATAAACAGCCCCGCCGATGTGGTCTATGTGTCGGTGAGTGAGCAGTAACCAGTCAATCCGACCAATTCCGTTAGCTCTGAGATACGGAAGTACAGTACTTTTAATATGACCGGGCAGGGTCTCCGGGGGACCGCTGTCTATCATAATTGTTTGCCCGGAAGGTGTTTCGATGAGGGCACAGTCGGCTGTTCCGGCATCAAAGAAGGTCAGTCTCAGATTATCGATTGGGCTGGAAAGCAGAAATACACCGGCAAGTGCTGTTAGAAATAGCGGCAGTATGATTATGGCTTGCTTACTATACCGTTTACTCAAGCAGACACCTGCGTATAGAAGAATGCCACTCAGTAGAAACTGCAATGGACTGAAACGCACAAAGTTATAGGTAAAAGGCAATTCCGCGCAAAAGTCTGTCCAACTGATTAATAATTGATGAACTAAGAGAAAACCATGATAGAAGAAACCCGCCATTCCCGCGGGCAGGATAACTACGAAAATCATGAGCGGTATAAGTAAGCTGATTAATGGAATCGCGAACAGATTCGCTACAATTCCGTTAAAAGAAACCTGATGAAAATAAAACAACAGGATAGGAGCTGTTACAATGGTGACAACTGCCGAAAGGATTAAAGGACTGATAGTCCAGACTTCGATTCTCTTCCAGAGAGTTCTGGAACTGAAAAGCGGGAGACGGTGAGTCATTTACTGTACTATTACGAGGATTCCCCAGACTGCCGCGACAGATAACTGGAAGCCGGGAGAGAGTAACTGCATTGGTTGCCAGGCAGAGATTACCAATACAGAGACCAGCAACACCTGTAAAGGAGGTACTTTTCGTTGTAACATCTTAGCGAAAAGAAAGATAGAAATCATTATAACAGCCCGTGCGACAGAGGGCGGCCATTGAGTGAGCATTCCATAGAAGATAAGAGAGAGAATAACTAACGGAGACTTAGGTATTCGTCTGGGAAGGATAAGCCCCAGCAACAACATAAGAATCATGGCAATAATGCCGGTATGTAAACCGCTTATTGCCAGCAGGTGAGCTAATCCCGCGTTGATGAAGCTACTTTGAACAGCATCATCAAGAACGCGCTTACTGCCCAGCAAAAGAGCGATAATGAAACCTGTATCTTTACCAAATCTGTTACGGACACGGGAAGTAAGTTTTACGCGTAGTCTGGCAACTGTCAGAGACAGCGAAAAAGGTGCTTTACCTGTAATTACCGGGTATTCCAGTAACCGAGCTGTAGCAGCAATATCTTTGCGGCGAAGATACTTCCGGTAATCAAACACTTCGGGATTTGTTGGCGGAGTGGGAGCTTCGATTTTTACCAATGCCCGAAAGCAATCACCAGGCGAGAAATATGCTTCTCGCGCGTAAAGGCGGATTTTACCGTTAACCGGATAGCCAGCTAATGAATCCAACTGGGCTAAGTAAATAGTCGAATTAGCTTTAGAAAACTCCTGTGAAATAATTGTAGCATGAATCCGGTTTTGGAGTGGCTCTCTTGCCCGCAAAAGTTCGGATATCGCATTTGGAGTAGATAGTAGATTAACCCTAAGTATTGCGAGAATGAATATCAACGCTAATAGAGTGTAATGCCGAAAAACACGAATGATTGTCAGGAGTAACAGTAGCCCAACAATGACAACCATGGCAATTGGTGGGGGATGATAGTAAAAACCGAGACATAAACCCGACAGCCATGCCGTCGCGATAATCAGCGTTGCCGGTCTTATTCCCGGTTGGGATTTCATATTATGGCTTATTAATAACGCTCAGGCAGTTGTCTAAGAGTTCAGGCACTTGCGATAGAGACAACATACTGGCGGCATCGCTTAATGCTTCCATAGGTGAGGGATGCGTCTCAAAAAATAACCCGCTAACGCATCCAGTGGCAATCGCCGCTCTTGCCATCATCGGTGCGAACTCCGGGGTTCCCCCCGATACACGCCCTACTGAAGGTCGTTGTAAGCTGTGCGTAACATCATATATAACGGGAAAGTCTATGTTCTTCATCTGGGCGAAGCTACGGAAATCCACAATAAGGTTGTGGTACCCGAAAACGGTTCCCCGCTCGGTAAGTAGTATCTCGAAGTTATTCTCGGCAGTAATTTTAGCTACTGCCGCGCGCATATCTTCCGGTGCCATGAACTGACCTTTCTTAATATTGATTATCTTTCCGCTTCGTGCTGCCGCCTGAAGCAATTCTGTTTGTCGGGAGAGAAACGCCGGAATCTGAATAACATCCGCGACTTCCGCTACTGCTTTTACTTCACTGGTTTCGTGGACATCAGTGAGGATAGGAACATTGTACTCGGTTTTCAGGGAGTCGAGCAGAGCGAGACCTTCATTCATTCCCGGTCCGGTATAAGACTCCACCGAAGTACGGTTCGCTTTCTTGTAAGAAGCCTTGAAAATAAAAGTCAGGTTACGTTTCGCGGTTTCTTCTAACAGTGTTTCGAGTACCTGCCGCATGATAGATTCTTCCTCGATTACACAAGGACCCGCGATTACAAAAAACCTGTCGGTTTTGTACAACTTCTGATATAGCTCCATAGTTATTCCTCACCCTGAACGTTGTTATGACGCCGTCGGGAAATTTTTCGATAGATTCTGTAATTGTTGAGGACTACAACACTATAGATACCACAACCAATACTGAGAACCATGATTATCTCTCTCGTTGCGAGTTTCAGGGGGAAATACATCAGCAACAGAACAATTCCAACAAAACCTTTCAAGATAAGAATGCCGGGTAAAAATCCAAAACGGCGGAACATCCAGCGTGCTAATGGATTTTTCTCTGCCTGGATTGAGCTACGCGAAACAACTAACCATGTGGAATGGGCGTCTAATCCGTTAAGTAAACATAGGAGAATAAGTAGTACCCATTGCATTAATCTTGCTCGTCTGGTTCCCCGGCAATTTCTTTATCCGGGTCAAGCATCTCTTTTTTTCGTTGTTTTGCTTTAATTGCCTCGTAAATAATAGCGATAACGATAATGATAATCGGGATGGTGATGAACCAGAACCTTGCCAGAATTGCCGCGACAAAAGAAAAGCGAATCAGTATTCTCATTCCGAATCGGAATATGGCTACAGAGAGCACGATAATCAACGCGTAATTAATAATCTGATTTAGAGTTTTCATTGTCCTAACAATCTAATAAAATGCATTATTTCGTCACGATAAATTCCAAAAAGTTTTAAAAAAGCATAAATGAAGTATGGCCAATAGAACATAAGAAACCAGAATCCCAGCAGGATTGCGATCGGCATTGCTACGATTAGAATCTGTATTTCGGGAGTTACTTTAGCAAACAAGCCCAGCAGAACACGCTCTAAGAAAAGGGCGGCAAAGATTGGTGCTCCAAGTTTCAATCCGATTACAAATACCGAAGAAAACATTTCCGTGAGTTTAATAAGGAGTGTGCTGGAGAAACTCATCTCAGTAAGAGGTACGAAATAGAAGCTGTCAAAAATTGTCTGAATGAAGAAATGATGCCCGTTAGTTGACAGCAACAGTAAAATCGCAACAAAATACATAAGGTTGGACAGTACTGGTGTGGTTTCATCGGTGGCAGGATTGATTAAGGTCATCATCGAAAGACTCATCATGCGACCTATCATAAAGCCGGCTAATTTCAAGCCTTCGAATATAAACTGAGTAACTAATCCTATAATCAACCCTACAGTCATTTCTTTTATTGCGAGAAATCCAAGAATCATTACATCAGCCGGTAAACTATCGGGGACAGGTAGAATACTGGAACATATAAAAGCCAGTGCTAATGAAAAAACCATCTTCACATGCAACGGAATAGTGCGGGAAGAGAATATTGGTAATGTAGTTACAAGCCCTGTAATACGCATCATAATTAAAAGAAAGTGTTCAAATTCCGCGGCAGTAATTCCCAGAGTTTCAAACATTAGTGATTCATTGTTTCTATAATATTGGTGATATAGGCAAAATATTCC
>JAIOTM010000267.1 GCA_021106755.1 Candidatus Cloacimonadota bacterium
CGTACATTGCCGGGAAAATCATATTCCATAAAGTAATTTCGCGCTACCGGAGTAATCTCTAATGGCAGAACTCTCAGCTTTTCCGCGAGTTGACGCGTGTAGTAGTCAACTAACAGGGGAATATCTTCCCGCCGCTCCCGCAAAGGCAAAATGTTTATACATAATGTATTTAGACGATGATAGAGATCAAGCCTGAATTTACCTTCGTCCACCAGCTTTTTTATATCCCTGTTTGTCGCGGCGATAACTCTAGTATCAATATCAATCTCATGTATTCCGCCAACCCGCCGGACTTTTTTCTCTTCAAGCACACGGAGCAACTTTGCCTGAAGTCTGAAATCCATATCCGCGATTTCATCAAGAAACAGCGTTCCCTTATCTGCTATCTCAAAATAACCCGGTTTGTCCTGAATAGCGTTAGTAAACGCCCCTTTTCTGTGACCGAAAAACTCGCTTTCCATGAGAGTATCAGGGATTGAACTACAATTTATTGGTACAAAAGCCGCTTTACTACGGGAACTGGAATAGTGTATAATACGAGCGAATATCTCCTTACCCGTACCAGATTCCCCCGTAATCATTACAGTTGTATCCGGGAGACCTGCCGCTTTCCGGGCTATCTCCAAATTGGATTTAATAGATTCACTCCAACCGATAAGCTCTTTTCCTATCTTCCGGGACAAAGAGATGGAAATCAGCGATTCAGTAGTTCTGTCATCCGAAAAACACTGCTGGTTGAGGGTGCTTTCCAATCTTCTGATAACTGCCGTAACCTCTTTATGGGCAATCGGTTTTGTAATAAAATCAAGTGCTCCCGCTTTCATTGCGGACATGATAGAGTTTATGTCATTTCTATATGATAGCAGGATAATTATCAACCTGGGATACTGTTGTTTAAGTTCTTGAATCAATTCCGACTCGTTCATCCCGATAATATCAGAATCAAATATTAGTGCGTGGAAGGAAAGACTTTTTAATAAAGAAAGCATTTGCTCTGTAGTAACTGCTTTATGTAAAATGTATTTAGTCTCAGGCAATAAACTACAGAGAGTAGTGATGTCGTGCTCTCTTTTTGAAACGATAAGTAGGGCTTTTTTTCTCATATCGATTAACCCAGTTTGTATTTTTATTGAGTATTCTTCATAAGCTCTTTTTGTCAACTAATATTTATTTTTCAACATCATAATTTCTTTTTCTCTTTTTTTTCTGGACAACCTTAATACCAATGTCATAATTTCACTGAAATAAATATCTGAAAGGTTACTATGCGGACGAAATATCTTATAAACAGGTTATTACTCAGAAGAGTTTTCTCAGGCAAAGGATTTCTATGTTTTCTGGTTTTTGCTATTCTGCTCATCGGGTGTGCCGGAGGTAAATCTATTACACCAATTTCGCAACCTGATATAAAAGAACATCCCCGACCTGTAATTTACATAGATGGAGAAAAACGCCAAATTCTCGAAAAAATAAAAGCAAGTATGTCTATTAACGATTCGGGTAAGTATGAACTCTGTTTATGGATGGATACCGGATTCAAGCGGGAAGACTTTACCTCATATCCCTATGAGGAACTGGATATTACAATCCAATTCTCTAATGGAGGGAAACCCGTCGCGGAGCTTTCAATCAGCTTTGCCGAATTCTACAGGGATGAAAAACAAAGTAGTGATGACTTGACGTGTGTGAAGCGAGTTGTAGAATTGGATAAAACGTACCGCCTTTTTCGGGCAGAGTACTTTATTAAACCCAAGGAATGATAGATGAAGAAAAATTTCGGCTCTAATTCGAGCAACCACAGAGAAGAAATAAGAAAACTTGGACAGTTATCAAAACGTCTTCTTTTCCTGTCATTTGTCTTGCCACTCATTTTTGTCTTATTCAATTTTTTATTTTTTAAACTCATTAACGGGGCATATTATGCGACAGGTTTATTATTGCTTGGGATAGGAGCATTCGCGGCTGTGCAACTGCTTATCCACTTAAAGATGAAAGAACGCTCGACAACAAAGCATAGAATGACAATTCCAAAATCGGAGGAGTAATGACGAAAAGAACAAAAATTGGCTGCGTTATAGCTTTTGTAATTGTAGCACTCTTTACCCTAAGTATTTATGGCTGGCTGAAAGGCACCTATAACAAGATGGTGGAACTTGATGAAACTGTAAAAAAGAGCTGGAGTCAGGTAGAAAACGTTTACCAACGCCGGATGGACTTAATACCCAATCTGGTAAACACTGTAAAGGGCTATGCCGCTCACGAACAGGAAACTTTTACCATGGTTACTGAAGCCCGCGCGAAAGCTGGCGGTATGGTTAATATTACAGGAGATGTTCTGACTGACCCCGCATTATTCCAGAAGTATCAGCAAGCACAAAGCGGACTTGCAAGTGCGCTGCAACGACTGATGGTGATTCAGGAGCGGTATCCCGATTTAAAAGCAAATCAAGGTTTCCGCGACCTGCAAAGTCAATTAGAAGGCACCGAAAACCGGATTTCTGTGGAACGTCGCCGCTTCAACGAAACAGCACAGGTTTACAACATCTATATCAAGAAGTTCCCGACAAACTTACTGGCAAACATATTCAACTTCAAAGAAAAGCTCTACTTCTCCTCTGTAGAAGGAGCCGATGTTGTCCCCGAGGTTAAGTTTTAATGAAACCATTACTGACTCAGGAAGAACAACAGCGGATTACCAAAGCGGTTACCAAAGCGGAAAATGGTACCAGCGGCGAAGTAACTGTGGCAATTATTCGCGAAAGTTCTGATTACGCCGCGCATGAGCTTTTGTTTGCGATTATTGGCGGAATGATAATTTCGTTAGTTATGCTGCTTTTTACTCAACCGATAGAAATATGGCTACAAACAAAACTCTGGCGTTACTCATCAGGCTATCTTGTTCTGTTTTATATCGCGATACATTTCGCGGCGGTGCTTGTACTTTATCTGCTGGCGAACCTGCCAGTTATTGACAGACTGATTATCGGTCGTGCCACTATGAGTAAAAAAGTCAATCAGCGTGCTTTTCGACACTTCGTAGAGTCTGGTACTCACACAACCCGCGACAACACTGGCATCCTGATATTCATCTCTATTTTGGAAAGACGGGTGGAACTGCTGGCGGACACTGGCATTAACAGCAAGATTGCTCCCGAAGAATGGCAAAGCATTGTCACAAACATAATAGATGGTATTCATCAGAAGCATTTCGTTGAAAAGTTAGAAGTAAGTATTGGCAAGTGTGGTGAGCTACTACGCCAACATTTTCCGGCAGACGAAAGTAACCCGAACGAACTGAACGACGCGGTAACTATGCTGGAGGAACGATGAGAAAGAAATTTATTGCCCTTCTCCTGCTTCTTGTTCTGGTTTCATGGCTTCTGTCAGAAGAAAAACTACCGGAACTTCGCCATCGTGTAAACGACCAGTCTAATATACTATCTTCTAACGAACGTAGCCAATTGGAAACAAATCTTGAGCAGTTCGAGCGAAAATCCGCTGTGCAGATTGCTGTTTTGATTATCCCAACAACAGGTGAACGAGCCATTGAAGAATACTCCATAAAGCTGGCTGAGAAATGGAAGATAGGGCATAAAAACTATGATAACGGTTTGATAC
>JAIOTM010000110.1 GCA_021106755.1 Candidatus Cloacimonadota bacterium
CACTTATGGGTAAAATCACTGACGCGGTTTTCCTTAAACGCTTTTACCAGATATGGTGTCAGCACCGCCATAACAGAAGCCGTGATAACCGTATAGAAAGGTAAATCCAGCGATCCATTCGCATACACAGCGTATTCCCCGGTTGAAAAAAAACCGGAAACCATAAATTGATCAGTACGGCGCATTATAACACCGATGACTGAAGCCATACCCATCGGTAATGCGAATTTCATCTGTGTTAGTAAGGGAATTTCCTTTTTTCTATCAGCACAGGTACCGCACCACAGCTTATATTTAACAATGACAATGAAGAATTGGATCGCAAGAAAAATCACCCAGGCGTAGATGATATAATCCAGTTGTCGGTAATAGAAAGCGGCAAAAAGGATTAATCCAAGCTTTATTGAAGCCATAATTACACTGATAACGCTGGCTGAAAAAGCCCTGTCAACTGAGATGAAAAAACTAATGTAAAAACTTGTCGGCATGAAGCAGAACAAGCATACTGAAAAATATCTCAGAAGAGTAGCTAACTGTGCGTTATCAAACGCTCTTGACAAAATACCGGCACTTGCGAAAAGCCCGACACTACAAACGAATCCAATTATAGCGAGAAGCCCAACAGTTTGCATTAAAAAACTCTTTTGAGCTAATCGATTCAATCTCGGAACAAAATAATTAACCGAAGAAGGCAAGCCAAGTACACCTGCTGTTGTTATTGTAGAAAAAACCAGAAGTACCTGACGGTATGTGCCGTAATCTTCTTTAGTAAGCATCCGCGAAAGGATAATAAAAAAGACAATTGCTATTAGTTTATCGTAAACCTTAGCTGTGAAAATAAACAGCGTCTGAATGGTCAGTGATTTTGACATTGGCAATCAATGTTTACGAGCTTGATTGGCGAATTCGGAGCAACTCTTTAAGAAGTCTTAACTTATCCGAAAACTCCTCTTGCTGAGACATAATCCGGAAACGATCAAACACCTGAACGAATATCAAGTTTATTAACAAACCAATGAAAAAGACCATAATACACAGTTGTGCCCGCTTTGGTTTGGTGCGTTGCCCCGGAGTTCTGGCGATGTCAAGAACTTCAATAGTTGCTCTATCTTCCAGCTCTTCCAGCCGTGCATTCTCAAATTGCAGGTAAATGAATTCATACAGTTTTGTCAGTATTGTCAGCTCAAATTCAAACTGGACTACCTGCCGGGTAATTTCCGGGATATTGTCCAGTTTCAGCATATAGTTACCGCTTGAAGGCATGTCGATTTTCTCGTACTGAGCGATCTTTTCCAGCAGGATAGTTCTCTGTGTTTTAAGATTGTCCAGCATCTGAACGTCATCGGATACGTATTTTTCTGTATAGCTGATTTCCATTTCCAGTTCAACAACGCTGGAAAGTGCCTCAGCATAGATTCTTATTATCCCCTTTGTTTGCTCTTCCAACTCAATCGTGTTGTTATCACTTCGGAACCGGGCATACGCCATCGTCAGAGAATCAATCTTCATTTCTGTTTCTTTGACTCTTTGCTCAAGAAATATCCGCTTTTCTTTGCCTTTGGTTATCCGATACTTCTGGTTGTATTGTTCTAAATACTGCCAGTAGAAGTTTGCTATATCGCGGGATAGTTCCTGAGAACGCGTCTCAATAATGATAGAAATAAGACTACTCTCTTCTTTCAGGCTAATTGATCGAATTTGCTCACGTAAACCCAGAAGAGCCGCATCCAAAGCTATAAGCGAATCAGGAATATTAATCTCGAAATACTCAATAAGGTTGAACTTCCGCACAACAGCTTCCGAGAAAAAACGGCTGGTCATTATTTCAACTAAGTTAATAGCTTCCTTAGACCCCCCCGAACCAAGAACCGATGAACTGATTTCCATTAAAGAGCCACCACTTACCGGCAAATTCGCGGACGACCGTTTAGCGGGAAGTATTGACGCTTTTGCTATCCAGAACTTGGGTGTAAGTAAACTGTAAGTAACTACAGCCGCACTGATAACCAGCATTGAGATGAAGATAAATCTCTTATACCTTGCGGTTGTAATGACAAAATCGATTAAATTGCTTTCGTGCTTAGACATAACATTCCTTATACATTAATGGAAAACAGATTTGTAGGGACTATGTTTTTTGTCAACGATTTACGCCTACGCGCTCGCATTCGCTGAAAATCCGGCACTCATTACACCGTGGATTTCTTGGTAAGCAAACATGCTGACCATAAGAAACAAAGCAGGAATTAAATACAAGCCAGTGCTTTACGGGCAGTTTTCCGCGGAGAGCCATTTCAGTTTCCAGAGAAGTTTTGGTAGAAACATATCCCAATCTATTCATTATCCGATGAACATGAGTATCCACGCAAACTGCCGGTATTTTGAAAGCAATTACAAGAACAAGATTGGCTGTTTTTCGTCCAACACCTGGCAGAAGTATCAACTCCTCAATAGTTCGCGGAATTATACCGGCGAACCGCTCTTCCAACACGTGGGGCAGACGTTGCAAATGTCTTGCTTTAGTATGGTAGAAACCTATCGGTTTTATCAATTCTTCCAATTCTATCAGGCTAAGATGTTTCAAGTCGTGGTAGGAAGAAACACGTTTGAATAATCGCCGACAGACTGCATCTGTCGTCTCATCTTTCGTTCTGGCGGAAAGCAATGTGCCAACCAGCACCTTAAACGGATCGTGGCTTTCTTCTTCAATCCGGTCTATAGCCGGAAGCTTATTCTGTAGCATTACCTGCATCATCTGCAAGATTACTTTATCAATGTTTGTCATAGTGGAATGCTAATATCCTCTCAATATTTAATTACTGAACAAAACAGCACAGGGCAACAAAGAATTAAACAGGCACTCCCCCCATTCCAAGAAGCATTTTACTCAACACAGTTCCGCCAAATTCAACAGCAATATCTTTGGCATAATAAACTGCTCTGTTATCAAGAAATTTATCCAACTTGCTTTTTGAAGTCGCCATACCGCTTAATAAAGCGGGTAATGAAATATCTTCGAGAGAGTTCTGGCACTCAACAAACTGTTTGTTTTTCGCCTTTGCTCTTTCAAGATAATCATAATCAAACAAATATGGTTCTTCGCTTTCTCGGCATTCATCACAAGTGCAGGTTACAAATACATCTAATGACGGATTTTGCAGGGTCCGGTTTATTTCCGCTATTTCGTTCAGAACATAGAACAACATCTCATTTTTTTGCTTCCCTGAAATATATATCTTTATCTCTCTTTCCAATCTTATTTCCCGAACCATGACAACAGCATCTTCTATCTGAAAAGCAACTCCATATCGCCAGTAATCATGCTTACCTATATCTTTGTAATTACGAGAGGTCAATCGAGTAATTATCCCATTTGGCAGAAACTTATATTTCAGTACTACTTTCAGATTATTTTTATATGTCCATCGTAAGTTTTTGGGTTTGTCTTGTGGTAGAAGCTCAGGTATTATATATCCTTTTCCATTATCAATTGGAAAACAAAGCTCAAATTTCCGCATCAACTCAAGAAAAACAGGATACAATTTATCTTCGTATTTTCCTGAAAAATATTTCGGAAGTTCCGAGCAGAGAAACCTGCCATTGTTATCCTGAATCGTATGGTTTTCCAGCAGGCAGTAAACCGCGTTGGTAGCCCATTCGGGTTGTAAAAAGAAATAGTCTGATAATATTTCATTATCCTTAAAGTTTAAGAAAATACCCAAATCATGATAATAATCCCTGATGAAATCCGCTTTTTCTTTTTTAAGAGCGAATGAGTTACAGATTTTCAGATATTCTTTATAGGAGATATAGTTTTCCCCATTTTCTGTCAAAGCTTCCAATTTCTTTCTGATATTAATAAACGATTTGGGAACTTTAGTTCCCACAAGAGTCAATTTCTGAACCTCTTGCTTTATCAAAGCTTTCAATTCAGTGATTCCATCTCCTGTAATCGCACTGACTTTGCAGAAGGTAACGATATTCTTGAATCTCTCCATCAATTCTGTTTCGGCTACACTAATATTTCTATTCAGCTCAGATTTGCTTAACACAATAATTACCGGAGAGTTATCGCTAAGCAGTTTAATTACATTCAGCCAGTAATCAAAAGCAAATATCTGATTATCCATACGAGAATCCCACACCAGAATATAAAGAGAGCGTTTTGTCAGAAAAAACTGATGGGTAGAATGCAGGATTTCCTGCCCGCCAAAATCCCAGAAATTTACCCGGAAATCTTCCTTTTTATCAGTCTCAAAATGCCAGTCCTTAACATCTATCCCTTTGGTGGAAACTTCCTTCAGATTTACATCTTCATTTGGTTTAAGTAGTTTTTTCATCAAACAGGTTTTGCCAACTTCTCCCTGCCCCACAAACAGCACTTTTGCTTCGTTAATTACTTCGGAATCTTTCTGTAATTCCTCAAAGTAATTTCGGATTGCTTTAATACCCTCTTCACATACTTCGAGAGGCGGATTCGTCAGAGGGTTGCGGGCAGAAGATATTTTTACGTAATTCTTAAGATTTCCAATCTCTGCTGGCAGGCTGGTTAGATTATTAAGTCTCAAGTCTAACGATACAAGATTCTCTAACTTCCCAATCACTGCTGGTAAGCTGGTAAGTTTGTTTCCTCCTAGATGTAGCACTTGGAGATTCTTTAACTCTCCAATCTCTGCTGGCAGGCTGGTGAG
>JAIOTM010000389.1 GCA_021106755.1 Candidatus Cloacimonadota bacterium
GAGTGGGTGGAACCTGACAGACTGAAGGATATCAGGATATATCCCTCAATTCTGAAAACAATCCTTCCGAAGATAATTTCCGGTACATACCGGGGTCCCATCTATCTGGGCGATGTTAACTGATATGTTCGGTTTGACGCATCTAGTGAACTGGATTTGAATCCGGGTTGTAATATATTTATGATAATGTTAATTTGTATAAAAATTGTACTATACACTACAGATGGCACTCATGACACGTGCCATATGCGATATAATCGTTAGATGGGGTTATCATGCTATTTAAAGTTACTATCCTTTTAATTGTTTTCGCATCATTTTCTTTTGCATTTGAAGCTTTCCAGACAGACTGGTCCGGTGGAGATGGAATATACGGTCCCGTATACTACTGGGATGATGAATTCTATGAAGGTTTAAGGGTGAACTGGTTAGCATATCCAGGGTTTCTGACCTTGGACTTCAATTCAGACACACCTGTACATCCTATTGACTATGGATTTGATGCCAGGGATGTATGGCCGGCGGATATTGACAATGATGGTGATCCAGATTTTGCGGTCTGCGGTATGATTCCAGGGATAAACTATGGTTATGGGTGGTGCGAGAATTTAGATGGACTAGGTCTGTCATGGGGTTCACATGTTATTGAGAACCTTAATGGGCCTGTCCCAAATTCTGTAACCGTTGGAGACCTGAATAGCGATGGTATGATTGACATTATAGGGTCAAGCTCTGCTAACAACAACGATAGCTGTCTCTACTGGTATGAAAACGTTAATTTTGGAACCAGCTGGTCGCGCCACGGTATTGATAAAACCTTTATATCCTATATGAAAGAGATTCATTGCGTTGATATCAACGGTGACTCTGTCCTTGACGTTGTCTGTGCCAGGAATTGGTGGGAGAACGATAATGGTCAGGGTACCTCATGGGATAAGCATGTTGTTGAACCTGGTGGTTGTATTTCCAGTTTCCCTTTTGATTTAGATAACGACTCTGATTACGACCTTATCTCTGCAGGAAATTCATTTGTTGATATTCATGAAAATCTTTTTGGTCTAGGTCTTTATTGGCAAACCACTACAATTGATTCTGCCCAGACATACCACGGAGTGTGTGCAGGTAATTTAACTACCTCCAACTATGCTGATATCGTTGCGTTGGGGGATGAAACCGGGTCTGGGAATGGTAGAATAGTCTTGTTTTCATATTTGAAAGATACTTGGCAAAAGTTCGAAATATACCCGAATGAAGCTAAACACTGCAATCTGGGAGATATAGATGAAGATGGTGATCAGGATATTCTGACAGAAAACTTCTGGCTGGAAAATCCCGGAATTATAGGTGGATACTGGGAACCACATCCAATATCACCAACCGATAATAGTAGAGGACCATCACATGGTTGGGTATATGCTCTTGATGTTGATTCCGATTTGTCAATAGATATCGTATCAGGAAATTACTGGTATCCTGCTGATATCATTGGCTATCAGTCAAACGGTTATCTGGAATCCAGTGTTTTAGAGATTCCAATGCAGGTTGAATCATGGGATAATCTTTATTGGAACCTGAACCTGCCAGATTCAACTGATGCATACTTCAATGTAAGAGCTTCGAATAATTCCGGTGATATGGGACCTTGGTCCGTAGATATCTATGAATGGGGAAGTGATTTATCGGCATATATTGATTCCAGCACATCGTTCTTTCAATATAGAGTGAACCTTGAAACTGAAGATCCTCTGGTTACTCCCCAACTGTGCGACATTCTGATAACTTTCGGATTGGATGTTACAGGCTCATGGACCCCTCAGACATCTCCTTCATTTGATAATATCAACGCGGTTTTCTTTGTTGATTCCTTAAATGGCTGGGCAGTAGGTAATGAAGGCCTGATCCTGCATACAAATAATTCAGGAGTAAACTGGATTGAACAGACAAGCTCTGTTACAGTGGATCTTAATGACGTGTACTTATACTCAGTTGATTGGGGTTGGTGCTGTGGTGATTCCGGCACTATCCTGGTTACAGGGAACGGTGGAGATGTGTGGGTATCTCTGACTTCAGGAACAACTGAGAACCTGAATGGCATTTGTTTCCAAGATATTCAGATTGGTTGGGCTGTTGGCACTAACGGTTTAGTCATTCATACGGAGAATGGTACTTCCTGGTCTGAGCAATCGACTCCTACAGCTGCAACACTCAATGATATACACATTGCTACTGATACTGTTCTATTTGCAGTAGGTAATTCTGGGGAAATCATTAGAACAGAAGACAGCGGATTTCAATGGTCATCTTTGGATTGTGGTACTTCTGTGGATTTAAACAGTGTCCATTTTGAAAGTGATTTCATCGGTTGGGTAGCAGGTGACTCAGGTAAAGTTTGCAGAACAACTGACTCCGGTGATAACTGGTTGCTTATGAATACCGGGGTGATGGTTGAACTCTATTCAATTCAATTCATCAATACTTATCAGGGGTGGGTTGTCGGAATTAATGGCAACATTCTGTTTTCGCAGGATGCTGGCAGCACCTGGATACTTCAGCCAGGCGGCAGAGCCGGTGAGATCTTGTATGACATAAGTGCAATAACCGTCTCAAATGCATTCAGTGTTGGAGAGAACGGTACAATACTATCGCTGCTGAGTTCAACCCCCATCGGCGGCACTTGCGTGGAAGTAGCTCCAGATCCTGTACTTATTTCAATATTTCCATGCCCTGCTTCATCCCATTTCACTATTTCCATTAACAGTGAGGTTACCGGGATAATGGATATGAAACTGTACGATATTGCAGGGAGATTGCAGAGCTGGAACGAGTACGAATTGAATCCCTCAGTAAATAGCATTCTTGTACAAACAATTAATGGTTCAGGTCAGAACCTTCCCGATGGGATTTACTTCAATGTGATTAGTATTAATGGGAATACTTATATGAAAGAGCTTGTTATAATGCGATGAAATAGCTACTTGATCTTGTCTATTTCTTGCAGAATTCTAAGTAGATAATCAATCTGTGCGGAATAATCTGAGTTACTCCCATGCTTTTTTATCATATCGTTGCATAATTCTGCTGCATCTGAGTAATTGCCGTTATCATGATAGAATCGAGCAAGTAGAGATGCTGTTTCCAGCACTTCTGAGAAATCCACCGCAAGAGCAAAATTCTCTATAGAACTCTTATAGTGCGTGCTCGCACTTTCAGTATCCCCACTATCAGAATAATATATCGCCAGCCGTCTATGGTTCAGACCTGTAAGATATTCATCAGAAAGTTTCCGAGAAAGGTTTAAAGCAATTAATGTGTGTCTGAATGCAAGATCCTGTTTGCCAAGCTCTCTGTAAATACTGCCTATGTTACCTTCTATATGAGCAATCGATGGTCTATTCCCCATGTATTTCGCTATCTTAAGGGCTTTGAGATAGTATTCGATACTATCCTGGTTTCTATTCTCCATTCTTGCAAGTGTCCCAAGGTTAGCAAGAGACGATAACAGACCTTCTTTTCGTTTGAGTTTATTGTATAGATTATATTCTCGCTCAAAATAGTTTCGGGCTTTTTTCAAATCACTTTTCATGCCGTAGTAGCTTCCAAGGTTTCCAAGAGAAATCCCTATCTCCTTTTGATTATCAAGTTCTTCGCAAATGGCTAGTTTTGATTCGGTCAGTTCGATCGCTCTGTTCAGGTTACCCTTACCAGCTTCAGCCATTGCCAGATTGCCAAGAGAAATCGCCTTCTGAAGATCGTCACTATTTTCCTCAATATACTCTATGTTCATTGAGAAATACTTGATCGCGTCTTCATGCTTGTTCTGTCGCCAGAATACAATTCCTCTATTCCGTAGCAATTTCGTGTAAATTTCTGGGTATTTGCTGATATTAGGATATTTGTACATTTCTTCCATTAATGTACTTGCTTTATCGAATTCTCCAGATCTCACTAGACTCGTCACTAAATATATCTTACTTCCGAGAATCAGTTTTTCATCACCGGTTGAACAGGCAAGAGCAAGAGAATTTTCTATTGTGCTATGTGCCTCTGCCCAGTCTCCAAGTTCTCCCTTTAACCTGCTCTTCAGTTTAAGGAGTTCTATTTTCCTCCTGATACATACATCTTTTTTCTGAATATTATCGCACCATCCGGATATTTCATTCAATACTCGCAGACCTTCATTGTACCTACATGTTCTTTCAAAGTTCTGAGCAACCTTTAATCCCCACTCAATTGCCTTGCTGTACTCCTGAGCTTTTTTAAAATGCTTGAATAGCATTAAGTGCTTACGCTCATCTTCATACAGTAAATCTTCCTCAATTATCTCTCCGGCGATGCGGTGGAGAAGTTCCAGATTGCGATCGAGGATTGTCTGATAAGCTGCATCATGGATAAGCACATGCCGAAAACGGAATTTCGATGTATTCTTAGAGTTCAATTTACGTAAGTAACCAATTCTAGTTAGAGCATCTAAGTCAAGACTGGAAATTTCACGTAGATCGAGACTATCGATAAGTTTTTGAAAGACAGATAGATAAAAATCCGTGCCCAGAACAGAGGCGTATTGAAGTGCTTGTTTCCAGTTTGAAGGAAGATTATCAAGACGTGATTGAAGGAGTCCTATAAGAGACTTAGGAACATAAATATCCTGTATCTGTGCAGCAAATACCCATACATCATTTATTAACAGTACCTTACCTGTTTCTACGAGATCCGTGATTAGGTTCTTGATAAAAAGAGGATTTCCATGAGCATGTGCAATAACAAACTCTTCAACTTGCTCATCCACAGATGATTCTTTGGCTGCAAAACCTGACAATATGCTTCTTAGGATTTTCGATGCTATATCGTCTTCAATAAAAGAAAGAGATAGTTCAATGCCCTTTTCAATCTCGTCATTCAGTTGATGTTCATGTGTATGCCTACAAACGAGAATACATATGATAGGAATCCGTGTCTCGCAATTCTCCAGAATGAATTTCAGTGTTTCAAAACAAGTTCTATCCATATATTGGATATCATCTAGGAAAAGTACGACTCTGCTATCCTCCGATTTTGCTCTAACGAAATCCCTAAAAGCAATATGGGTCTCTAAAGCGATTGATCTATCATCCAACTGATCCAGTCTGGGATCGTTTGATTCAATTGATAGGAGCTCCGCAATAAAAGGTGCAGAGTCTGCAAGTTCAGTACCGGCAAATGAATTAAGCACTTCCTTGAATTCGTCATACTGGATTTGTTGCTTCTGCTCAATACCCAATGCATCGCAGATAACACTTCTCCAAAGCCAATACTGCGGCTGAGCATATGAGAGTGCGAACCCTTTTAATACAGTCACTTCCTCTCCGTGTAATCTGCAGTGCTTTTCAAACTCATACACCAAAGCAGATTTGCCTATACCAGCTTCACCATCGATACCAACTATGATGTGTTGTGTGGAATTGTACATTGAAAATGATGATTTTGTTAATGCATTATATTCCAGACAATTGATAAGTACTGAGAGTTCTCGATCTCTACCAATGAAAAATTCTGATGATTTAAAATTAGAGTTGTTTGATTTTTTAGTTGAAGATAGAGGCGTCCATACTTGAACAGGATTTGAAATGCCTTTAAGGAATACTTCCCCTTGGTCTTTCCAATTGAATTTATCACTACATTCACGTCTGACTTCATCGGAAACAAATACTATATTTGCTTGAGCATTTTCTTCAAGCCTAGAAGCAAGATTAACTGTGCTTCCCATTGCAGTTAAATGTCCAATAGCATCAGGAGCAACGGTAACCATGCCTGTGTTTATTCCAACACGAGCTGAAATCTCAAATCCTGCACTGGATAAGATATCATCTGATATTTGAATTGCTTCAAGCATCTTCTGTGAACAGGATATTGCACGAGTAGAATCATTCTCACTTGCATTCTTAGCACCGAAAAGCGCCATAATCCTATCGCCCTCTATCTTATCAACATAACCACTGTATTCGATAACGATTGATGCAAGACGCTCCATCACACTTCCGATGATCTCATGTACAATCTCGTGATCAAGGATTTCCGAAAAAGCGGTGAACCCACTTAAATCAAGAAAAAGAACAGTGATTTTGCGACGCTCTCCCTGCTTCAACTCTCTTACAAAGGACTCTGAAGAAGGCTTACCTTTATTCATATTTAAAGCGTTTCGTAGAAGAAGTCCAAGGTTATTATTCAAGATACCATCCTCAAATTTTATTCCCTACTGCAAATTTCCGCAACTAGATAATAGATAATCAAGATATAGGTTTTCCTCCATTAAGGTATTATCTCTATAATTAGATTTTACCTTTCAGGTACTTCTGACGTTTCTCTTCGGGGAATTTTTCAATTGCGTATCGGAGCATCGTTCTTGGCATGCTCATGTAATGCTTTCTGAGGAACTTCTCTTCGGCTTCCAGATTCCTGTTGCCTACTTCTCGAAGCATCCATCCAACAGCCTTATGAATCAGGTCATGATTGTCCTTAA
>JAIOTM010000446.1 GCA_021106755.1 Candidatus Cloacimonadota bacterium
TTCGCGTTCCAGCATGGCGGAGAGCTTGTGGATTATAACAAAACATTCTCAGCCGGAGTGGAATTCTGATAAAGCGGTTAATTTTACCCCTGATACTGCTTTGTGGAATAACCGGACTGCTGTTCTCGGCAGACGGAAAGATTCCAGCTATTAAGCAGCAGAAAGCGGTTCATCGGATAAAAACCCATCCGATTGAACAGCTAATGGGAAAGACACGCGAACGCATTTCTTCAACTTCTTCCCGTGACTTACAGTTTACCAAACTCTTGGTTATGCTGGTGGAGTTTCAGGTAGATAATACTTCTCAAACAACTGGCAACGGAACCTTCCTTACTGAACAGGATTCTGCTTCCTGGCCTATCAGCATTGGTAAACCACCCCACGACAGGGAGTTCTACCGTCATCACATGGAAGCTCTCAGATACTACTACAATACTGTCAGTTATGGTATATTTCAACCCGAATACGATATATTCCCTTTGCAGGGGTATTACACTCTTCCACAGGAGATGATTTACTACAATCCTCCCGGTTTATCCGGTAGCGAATTAGTAGCTCGGTTTGAGCAGTATTTCTCGGATATTTTCACGACTGTCGATGAAGACCCTGATGTGGATTTCAGCCAGTATTCGGATTTTCTGGTCATTCATGCCGGAGCAGACTGGCAACACGACATCAGAGGTGATTCTCCGGGAGACATTCCTTCCTTTTTCATAAATGTAGGTGATGGTAAAGAAGTTTACGTGGATGATGGTTCGGTGATGATTAAGCACCTGTGCAACATACCTGAAACCATTGTGCAGGATACCACCGTAACTTACACAAATGGAATTAAATCTGTTAGTGGGTACGGAGTAATAAACTCGGTGCTTGTTCATGAGTTCGGACATACGCTGGGTTTCTGTGACCTCTATAACACAGCTAACTTCCGTCCTATGGTTGGCTATTGGGATATAATGGACAGTGGCGGTTCTACGTTGCTTTCCTTTGGAGCAGAGGAGAATGGCGAAGAAGTAATATACGCGGTTGAAGGTGGTATTCCTACATTGCCCAATGCCTGGCATAAAGAACTTGTATGGGGAGAGCAACTCCGGCAAATGGGAGTGATAAAAGATATATCACAACTGGATTTATCTCAACCTGTTCATGTAATTGCCGCAGGCAGACAATATGAGGGAAACATTGGGCAGAATGAAGCTTACATTATTCGTGTTCCTCTTAGTGAAACAGAATACCTTTTAATTGAAAACCGGCAGACCGACCACGATAACGACGGAACCACTTCACTAAAGGCGAACGATTCCGATAATCCCCGTGTGATACTGTTTCCCACTGGCTGGGACGACTCAAATAACATAGCTGACGAATATGATTACGCACTTCCCGGCTGGGTTGGCGATGACGGCGAAGCCTACGGGGGCGGCTTAATTATCTGGCACATTGATAATGATATTATTTATAATCAGGGATATACAGACAGCAACGGCGATTTTATTTCTAATTTTCAGAATAATTCAATCAACACCAGATTTTCCGAAAGGGGAATTCGGATTATAGAAGCGGATGGACTTAGCGACTTAGGAAATGTTTATTCCATGTATTGGCAGGGCACAGAATACGAACCCTATTTTCCATACTTGCCGGAGTTGGACAGCAATCAGAGTTTTATCGGGTGGAGTTTAGAGCCGTTTAACAACGAGCTATCCCAGAACTCCAAACCGGCTCTACTTACAAATAAAGGTAATCCGGTTTTTTATCGATTATACGATTTTGACTCAGAGCATTATCAGTATCCTTTCCATATACCGCCGGAGCGAGTTTCATTCCGTATTGCCGTATCTGTTTTTGATAAGACAGAGTACGTGCCCTTCTCCGAAGTTTCTAATCCGGCTTTAATCAGCCCGGTGCTTCATGAAGGTTTTTCTACTTCGCCGATAGTGAGTGAATTCGCGGTATTTTCTGGTGATGGTGTAGATTTTATTACTCAGCAACACACAGTTGATTACGACAAATGGGAGAATCGGCTTGGCTCTCTTGATTTTGGAATAAATGGCGCGGAGTTTATAGCAAAGTGTGACCTTAACAACAACGGTGTACCCGAATATGCTGTAGCCGATAGTAATCGGTTAGTAATTATTGAGAACCAGCAGGTGCGGGATGTTCATTTACTGAGCAGTCAGATAACTGGCGTACCTGTATCTGTCGGAGCAGAAGCAGTTGTGACTACCAGCGATTCCCTTCATTTCTTCAGCGGGAACAACCATTTCTCATACGCGTTTCCAGATGCGACTGTAGCGGCGGACATGGAATCATTTCTGGTTTCCTCACAGGGGAAACTGTATTCTTATGACCCTTCTGGGGCTGAAATAGCAATTGCACCTGTAAATTTGCCTTTCAGTTCTTCAGAATACAGACCTGTTCTTTATCGCGATGTACAAAACAGTGCTTACAGTGCCGATTATATCGCCGATAACAACGGCAGGATTTACCGTGTTAGAGCGGGAGTGGTTGAGAAAATTTTTGAGCTTTCAGGTTTCAATGTATCTGGAATAACTCAACTCGCAATCGGTAGTATCAACGATGATGGACGGATTTATCTGTGCTTCGCGGCAAAGAACCGCTTTTTCGCGATTTCCACGGAAGGTAGCATGGCACCGGGCTTCCCTGTTACGGTTGAGAATCAGTATGTGAAACCTCTCGGTGAGATGAAGCTGATGAAACTTTTTGGAGAGAAAATTATATTGGCAGAAAGTGCTGAACAGGGATGGCTCGCGGTTGACGGCTCCGGGAATTATCGTCAGGAGTATTCTTTGTTCCACAACCGTGTATCCGGTAGTGACGGTTTTTTCTGGAATCCCTATACCGAGCAGTTACATTATGTTTATCTTGCTCCTGTAGTATCTACGGGGAATAATCCTTCTTCACATTGCAAAATCGCGATAGCCACACTCAGCGGTGTCAGTCAGAATCCGATTATCTGGAATGGACTGGATAGTGAATATCCTGGCTGTTTCTATGGAACTATAACAGCGTCTTCTTCTGCCGGAACAGCATTTACTGCTTTTGCCTATCCTAATCCGGTAAAATACGGACAAGCCCGTATCCGGGTGAGCGGTGCTACAACCGGAATTTCGGTAAAGATATTTGACATTGCAGGACATTGTGTACTTAATAAAAATTATCAGCACGAGAACGGAACTTACCAGGACCAGATTATCTGGGATACTGCTGGCGTTGCTTCGGGGATATACTTCGCGCGGGTAAAAAGTGGAAACAAAACTAAAATGATAAAAATTGGTGTTGAAAACTAATACGGAGGCAGTACAATGAAAAAAACAATGATTATGATATTCCTGTTAACAGTAGCTATAACACTGCTGACCGCGCAGGAAGTCGAACCCTTTGAACCGGAAATGGAGCAGACGCGGGAGATACAGGATTCCACAGAAACGAAAGTTAGTCAGGGGTATAAGTACCAGCGAAAATCCGCGCTAACCGCGATGTTACTCTCTTCAATATTTCCCGGCTCAGGTCAGTTCTATGCTAATCCCCATTCAATTACCGCGTATGTTTTTCCGGTGGTTGAAATCGCCCTTTGGGCGGGATATATAATTTATCAGGGAAAAGGTACAGATAAAGAAGACGAGTATATGAAGTATGCTACCGATGAAACAGTTACTGTTGGTAATTCTACCGGACCACGCTATAGCCGTCTCTATCAAGAGATGGTGGAATCAGACCTGACGATGCAGTACCCCAACGACATCTATGATGAATCGCATTTCCGATTAGATGACAACAATACTCAGCATTTTTACGAGGACATCGGCAAGTACGACAAATACATTTTCGGCTGGTGTGACTGGTATGATATATACGCGGCACATGGAATAGACTGGGCATGGTTTTTTGACGATCCTGATGATACTGATCCTAAATCCTGGATTGGAAATTATCCCACAAAACCAGGTGAAGATACAACTGAGTACGATGCACCCTATAGTGCGATGCGGAGTGAATATAACGATATGCGTCGGGAAGCCGAAGACCTTTATCAGACTGCCGATATGTTAACTTTTGGTCTGGTTTTCAATCACATAATAAGTTCGTTAGATGCTCTCAGGGTTACCCGCCAATACAACTCAGAGTATATTTCACAGGCTCCTTACAAAATGCGGGTAAAAACCGCTATGGTTAACAAAAACATTACTCCTGTTCTCACACTGAGTTACAAATTCTGATATGCGGAAAATCGTCCTGTTGATTGCTATGCTGGCGTTAGTCAGCTTTCTGGTTGCCGAACAGGTATCGGTACGCCGCGCGGTTTTTTTATCGGCTTTAATGCCTGGTGCCGGCGAGTTTTACGCTAAAGAATACAATAAAGCCGCCATGTTTTTTGGAGCGGAACTACTTCTGTATTTCTCTTATTTCCGGCTTCAGCAGGAACTTGACTGGTCTGTTGAAGGCTACAAAGACTATGCCGCCCAATACGCGGGTATCGAAGCGAAAGATTTCTCAGATGAATTTTACCAGCAGATACAGGACTGGGAGAGTAGCGAAATATACAACGATGGAGTTATCCGGGATGCCCGAAATTACTATCTAATCTATAATAACGATAAAGATGGATACGAGGAGTACTTAGATAATTTCCTTTATACAGGTGATAAAAGCTGGAACTGGGATTGTGAGAGCCATTGGCATAAATACCACAACCTGCGGCAACATAAGCAGGATATGGAAATCTACTCTAAATTTGTTTTCGGAGCGGCTCTCGTAACACGTATCATCAGTGTAATTGATGCCGCGAGATCTGCTCGTGGGTATAACCGTGCCGAGAGAGAGTTAGGCAACATCAAGATAATTCCTGAATTATCAAAAAAAGGGCTGACACTAATCTATGAATATAAATTCTAAAATAATAGTGCTTATCTGCATTTTCGTAGTACTTTCAGGCTTTGCTTCCGCCTTACCGCAAGTCTTGAAAGCTTTTGTGAAATCGGCAGTTGTGCCGGGTTGGGGAGAGTTATCCAACGGCTCGAAGTTGGGTTACCCGTTTATCGCTAACGAAGTAGCTTTGTGGAGTATGTACTTCTACTTTTCAAACGAAGCAACCCTTAACGAAGATGCTGCTTTTGATTATGCTGTTCGCTTTGGCGGAGTTAATCCCGAAGGTAATTACGATGACGATTATTTCCAGCATCTCTCGAAATTCAATAGTTACGGTTTCGAACCGGGCGGATTTAACGAAGACATTCAACGTACAGCGATTAGCAAGTATCCAGGCGATTCTGCCGCTCAACAGACTTACATCGAAGAAAACATGTACACTGATATTTATGCCTGGCAATGGAGTACCCGTCAGCAACGAAGCGATTACACTAAGCTACGCAACGACTATTCTCATAATAACGATTACGCCAAGACTGTAACCGGAGTGATTGTCGTAAATCATCTGATTAGCGCAATCAACTCCGTTAGGATAGCTGTGAAAAAAGAACGGGGAATAACCTTTGATGTTCGGTTGAATCAGGATATGATACCGATAATTAACGCGCAACTACGCTTTTAATCCCATATTATGCCTTATACCAAACTGCTATCAGTTAGGTGGAAAATGCTGGTAAAAATAAAGAAGGCGATAAGAAGTTTTGTCCCCTATAGTGTCTATTCCAAAATCCCTGATTTTTTGCTTTATCTGAAATCTATAAAATATGTTGGCAATCGGTATGAATGCCCGTATTGCAAAGGAAAATTTGATAGATTTATCGCGGCAGGATTAAAAATACCGATAATTGAGGAAAAACAGATTATTGGAGCGGGATATAGGCATAATGTAATTTGTCCGAGATGTTTATCCAGTGATAGATCTCGTCACCTTTATCTGTTTTTTAAATATGAAAAGGCTGATATTTTTAAGAAGAAAATGAGAATTCTGCATGTCGCTCCAGAAAAAAGCTTACGAAAATATTTGCTTTCGCAACCAGATATCACTTATGTTTCAGCGGATTTAGATTCTCCAATAGCCGATGTGAAAATGGATATCACAAATATCCAATATGATGAGAATTCATTTGATATGGTTATTTGTAATCATGTTTTAGAGCATGTTCCAAATGATAAAAAAGCGATGTTGGAATTATACAGAGTATTAAAACCGGGTGGGATTTCCATTTTGCAGGTTCCAATCTCAAAAATTTTAGAGAAAACATTTGAAGATTTTGAAGTTGTTGAACCCGAAGACAGAGCAAAAGTATTTGGACAAAAAGATCATGTTCGGATTTATGGAAAAGATTATCGCAGTAAACTGGAAAGCGTTGGATTTGATGTATTCTCGTATTCCTTTATGGATGAACACACTCGTGAAGAAGCTGCTAAATATTGTTTAATAAATGATGAAAGAATTATTTACTGTCAAAAATAAAGTATAAAACCGATTCGAAAGCAGGCATCCACCGGAATTTTAATCCAT
>JAIOTM010000400.1 GCA_021106755.1 Candidatus Cloacimonadota bacterium
ACCGACCCATACAAAGCCGCTTTCGCTCTCGGTGCCAGAACCGCGGATGGTATTTTTGTGATTAAGGGAAGAAATAAGTCTAAGCTGAAGAAAACCGCCGCGGAGATGATTGAATACTCAAAAATTACCGGACTGAGCGAAGAAATCCTGAAGCTTGCTGACGAACTGCAAATGTTGATTGATCAGGATAAGTGGAAAGAGCTGGAAGTAACCCTCGACAAGTACAAACAAGATGTTGTTTTTTCCCTGTACGAAGTGGGCGAATTCGATATATTCATCCTGTTGCAACTCGGAGGTTGGGTTGAAGGGTTGAACAGGACAGCATACCTGATTTACAATAACTACGATGTAGAAAAGGCAGCTCTGATAAATGAACTGGGTATCCTTAATCAATTAATCTACAATGTTCAGAAAATGCCCAATAAGGAACTTCTTTCTGAGCCGTATATTGTTGAATCCCTGAAGCAACTCAATGCAATAAAAAGCGTGTTAATTAGCGAGAACAAAGAAGATTATACGCTGGAACAAATTCAGGAAATCATTGATGCTTCGGCTTCTATCAAGAAAGCCTTTATGAACTGATAATAAAGGGATTACGTCCTATTCCTGCCCCAATTAACGAATGAGATTCATTAATAAATGTCGTAAATCACTCGTAAATAAGAAAAAATAGTTGACAGGAATCAGAAAATCTATAGTAATATGGTTTATATCAATATAAAGACCAAAAAAAAGAATGGAGGTATCAATGAGTCGTGAAGATTTGATTGCAAAAATTGCAGAAGACGCAAGCATCACCAAGAAGGCAGCAGGCGAAGCTTTGAAATCCGTTTTGAACGGCATTTCCGGTTCACTCGCTAAAGGTAACAAGGTTTCTTTAGTTGGATTCGGTACATTCGATGTTGCAAAGAGAGCAAAACGGAAAGGTCTCAATCCCCAGACCAGAGAAGTTATCACTATTCAAGCTCGTAAAGTTCCGGTATTCAGAGCTGGTAAAAAACTGAAAGAAGCTGTTAAGTAATTATTTTCTTTCGAAAACAAAGCCGCTGATACCAGCGGCTTTGTTTTATACGGTAAAGCAACATAATGCATTAGACAAATTTTAACCACGGACTTTTCGAATGGGGGTAAAACCCGCTTACTATTTAAATTTTAATTCATATGACCATGGGAGCTTGGCAGAATCGGAAAAAATATCCGATTTTAACCCTAAAAAACAGGAGATTCCTATGGTCACCCAAGCAAATTAAGATTACATGGGCATTTCAAGGCTTAAAAGCAAAAATGCCCGTAATGCAATCATTCAAAAATTGTGTGATGACTTCAATCTAACTCCCATTATTGCCGAAGCGTTTTATGCTCAGTTTTCACAGTACTATCAAGCTCATACAAACATTGAGCTTTCGAGCGGTCAAATAGCTTATGAAGCAGTAAGTGCTGATGAACCTGCCGGAAAACATATCCGACTTGCACGTAAAACAACCATACGATTGCGACTTTATGACACCAGTTCCGATTTTGAAGTACTCGCAGAATTTGGTACTGCTGGCTTGCGCCGACATCGTTTAGCAAGAATTACCCGTGAAGCCTACGATCAGGAAGCTTTATTGAGCTATGAGGATATTGCACTTCTGCTGACAACCAGTAGCTCTACTGTAAAGCGAGATGTGCAACAATTAAACCGAGAAGGTAATTATATAATAACTCGAGGCTCAAAGTTGGATATGGGTCCGGGACTTTCTCATAAAACCACCATCATTGATTACTATTTGAAAGGCTACTCTTTTACCGATATTGAACGAATAACAAATCACTCTGAACGAAGCGTAAAACGCTATCTTGCTGATTTCTTTCAGATTGCCTCTCTTTAATCATTTGACTATCCATTGCATATTATCTCATTTTAGAGAGCAAGAATTCGTTGAGTCGTTTCCCTAAGTGGGCTGGACTACACAAACATCCATACGGAAAAGATATTCCATCTCAGAGAAGCAGTGAACTTTTTGCATCAATAACCGAGGAAGCACGAGGAAGATTTTCTATCAGCAGGGTAAAAGGCGAGCAGAAAAAGAGTATTGGGCTTATGATATCACTTCCATATCAAGCTATTCAACTTGTCTAAAACAGGTGCGGTATGGTAAAAACCGAGATCATGACCCACTCCCGCAAATTAATCTTGCCCTTCTTTTTGGAGAAAAATCCAAGCTTCCCTTTTATTATAGAAAGCTTCCGGGGAATATTCCCGATGTAAAAACTGTGAAAAACCTATTGGCTGATATGGATTTTTTTGATTTCAAAAGAGTAAAGCTGGCAATGGATCGAGGTTTTTATAGTGTAGCCAATATCAACGAACTATACAAAAATCATTTGAAATTCCTTATGGGCACCAAGCTATCATTAAAGTTTGTAAAAACTGAATTAGATAGTGCCAGAGAAGAAATTCGTAACTGGACGAATTACAGTAAGAAGCATAATCTGTATGCCTTATCCAAGACAATTCCATATGGAATTGTCTTGGATAAGGCATACAGATTATG
>JAIOTM010000130.1 GCA_021106755.1 Candidatus Cloacimonadota bacterium
AGAATATTTCCCAGCATACTTTCCACCTGCTCGTTAGTATGTCGCAAACGATATGACATTGTGCGTATAAGCTGGAAGATTATAGAAGGATTAGAAACCGAAATGCTGAGAAAATCTTCTTTGCCAATATACAACAACTCCACATCTGTTAAGGCTTTGGCGGAAGCAGAACGGGGATTGTTGTCAATCAGTGACATTTCGCCAAAGTAGTCCAGATTATCAAAGGACTGCAATTCAGCTTCGGTGTCCAGTTCATCGCTGATTTTCTTAGTTATCTCAACTTTCCCGGATTTCACAATGTAAAATTTGTTTCCAATATCCCCTTCGCGGAAAATACATGAACCAGCTTTATATGACACCTGAACAAAATGTTGGGCGACTTCGTCTATCTGAACTTTATCTAATTGAGAGAAAAAATCAATTTTTGCTAAAATTTTTTTCACAGACATAAATTCTCCTTTTTGTTAGTCTGAAGAATAGCAAATATTTGTCAAATAAAAAACAAATCAGCAGGCTGGAGTAAAGAAACGTTGTCATTTCAATGTTAAACATTATCGGAAATAAGCTTGCTCGTGGAATGGAACAAATCATTTTTCCTCGTTAGCACACCTGCTGCCAACACAACGACAAAATCCGTGATAGATAGAACAAATACCACCAAATATGGAGATTAGACCCCAGAAAAGCGGTCGAAGGAAGATGTAAAGTACGTTAGGCATCTTTATATTCAGAAGATGCAGACCCCAGGTTGTGAGAAAACAGCCCAGAACAATCAGCAAATGACCGAAAAGTATCAGCATTGTCCTACCAGTCCAAATACCGAGAGCAACTAACGATAAGCCAATCAGAGTCGGGATGACACCGATATGGTAATTGCCGATAAATATACCCCAGATGCCAAACAGAATTAACAATCCACCAACTATAATGTTTCCCTTGAGTTTCATACAGACTCCTTTTCTAAAGAAGCATTTTACCCGCACGACCCATCTTTGTACAGCGAAAAAAACTGAGTACGATAAAGAAACAAATTGTGCGAGACGGACTTTATTTGAGAGTAAGAAATTACCCGATTGAGATATTCTTGACATATTTTCCCCCCAGAAGAAATGAGTCTTTGAATCAAAAATTTCCCTTGGAGGTTAGAATGACGATACGAGAATTTATGGCAAGCGTGGAAGCCCGGAACCCGGCACAGCCCGAGTTTATTCAGGCAGTTCGCGAAGTTGTTGAGTCTGTGTGGGATATTTATCAGGATAATCCTGTTTATCAGGAAAACAGTATCCTCGAACGTATAGTAGAGCCGGAAAGAATTATTACTTTTCGAGTTCCGTGGATTGATGATGACAGCAAAGTCCATGTAAATCGTGGCTACAGGGTTGAATTTAACGGTGCTATTGGTCCTTACAAAGGTGGACTGCGGTTTCACCCCAGCGTAACACTCTCTATTCTGAAATTTTTAGGCTTCGAGCAAGTTTTCAAAAACAGTCTGACCACTCTCCCAATGGGTGGCGGTAAAGGTGGCTCAGATTTCAATCCCAAGGGGAAATCTGATCGCGAAATTATGGCGTTCTGCCACGCGTTTATGCAGGAATTATTTCGCCACATCGGACCAAACACAGATGTCCCGGCTGGCGATATCGGAGTTGGTGGACGCGAGATTGGATATTTATTTGGCATGTACCGCAAACTGCGCAACGAGTTTACCGGCGTTCTTACCGGAAAAGGTATCAAATGGGGTGGCAGTCTCGTCAGACCGGAAGCTACAGGCTTCGGTTGCGTTTACTTCGCCGAAGAAATGCTGAAAACAAAGGGCACAAATTTTAACGGAAAAACTGTTGCTCTCTCTGGTTTTGGCAATGTTGCATGGGGTGCCGCCCAAAAAATTACAGAGCTTGGCGGTAAAGTTGTCACTATCTCTGGTCCAGATGGATATATTTATGATTCTGATGGAATCTCCGGCGAGAAAATTGACTATTTGCTGGAGCTTCGCGCAACCAATAACGATGTTGTACAGCCCTACGCCGAGGAATTTGATGTCGAATTCTTCCCTGGTAAACGACCCTGGGAGCAAAAAGCAGATGTCGCGCTTCCATGTGCCTGCGAAAATGAACTCCGTGAAGAAGACGCGAATAACCTTGTAGCTAATGGCTGCATGTGTGTCGCCGAAGGTGCTAATATGCCTTGCACACCGGAAGCAATCGAAACTTTCCAGAATGCCCGGATTCTCTACGCGCCGGGTAAAGCCGCCAACGCTGGTGGCGTTGCTACTTCAGGGCTGGAAATGTCTCAAAACAGTATGCGTATGTCTTGGTCAGCCGAGGAAGTGGATGAAAAACTTCACCGGATTATGGTGGAAATCCACAATCAGTGCGTTGAACATGGTAAGAAAACAGACGGATATATTGATTATGTGCATGGAGCCAATATTGCCGGCTTCATAAAAGTTGCCGATGCTATGGTAGAACAGGGTGTTGTATAGCCCGTAAACAATAGACTTGTAAAGACCCGCCAGTGTGCGGGTCTTTTATTACGCAAAAAATATAAAAAACTTGACAGCATTTTTTCCTTTGGCAAATTTAACTGGTTAGACAAATTGACTAACCGCTAAGTTTCACCTAAAACAAAGGAATACTTATGAAACACGTATTTGTTATTTTTTGCCTTACACTATGCCTGTTTATCCCCCTCTTTTCGACGACAATCACGGTACCTGGTGATTACACAACGATTCAGGCGGCAATCAACGCTTCCGCTACCCACGACACAATTCTGGTGGCAGAAGACACCTATTTCGAGAACATTGTAATAGAGGCTAAGGAAATCTGTATTGCCAGCCACTACATTCTGGATAGTAGCACCCTTCATATAACCAATACAATCATTGATGGTAGCGCCGCGCTGAACCCGGATGAAGCCAGCGTGATTACCCTGATAGCCGGAAGCGAACCGCATTGTGTTCCCCGAATTATCGGCTTCACTATAAAAGGTGGTTCAGGTACACTAATCACCGTAACAGAAGAAGGTGAATCAATAGAAAAAAAAGTCGGTGGCGGAATCTATAACGAAGGCACCGATGCTATCATGAGTAATTGCTACATAGAGGATAATGATGTGGAAGACGACGGTGGCGGTAGTTATTCTCTCGATGGCAAAATGAACTTAGGCGGTGAGGTTGAAAACGAAGGCGGCTGGGAAGAAGGTGAAGGACGTCCGCCAATGATTAATCCGGGTGGAAACCACTTCGCCAACAATACCGCAGGTGCAGGTAATTCAATATACTACAAATACGATAACCAGTCAGACGATGATACCTTAAAAGTAGAGAACTGTTTCTTTGATGTTTACAACTCTCAGGATGAAGCAATTTCTAACTACTGGTGTTTTTCAGATGTTGCTGTATCTTTTGAGGGAGGTTCCGGCACATTAGATGCAATTTTGCAGGATGTCCATGTTTCGCCGACTGGTTCGGATGATAACACCGGGCTAACTGCCCAGGACCCGCTTCTGACTATCGACAAAGCTTTGAGTCTTGTTTATGCAGATATTGTTGATACAGTAAATATTCATCTGGCAGAAGGAACTTATTCACCAAGTCAAACCGGAGAGAATTTTCCATTGAATATGGTAAACTACGTTTCTTTACTCGGATCAGAAACAGGACAGACAATCATTGATGCTGAAGCTACTTCCAATAATCCGGATAGAGTTATGCAATTTGTCAGTTCTTATGGCGTTTCAGTTTCCAACCTGAAAATAACAGGTGGATATAAATCACATGGAGCTGGAATGCTGATGCAACATGGTGCTTCTCCGACACTGAGAAACGTGGAGATTAGCCAGAACTATGCCGGAGCTTCAGGTGGTGGATTCTTATTAATTAATGCTCACCCCCTGTTTTATGATGTTATTATAAGACAGAACACTGCCGACATGTACGGTGCTGGCGGAAAAATCTCCAGTGGTTCAGTTCCGTGGTTCAGTAATTGCGAAATAACTGATAACAATACTTCACACTGGGGTGGAGGCATATACACTTCCAGTGCTACCCCCAGAATAAATAATTGCATTTTCAGTGAAAATTCTGCTAATCGGGGAGGTGCACTTTACGATGGTGGTTATGGTCCAGTAGAAGTTATAAACTGCACTATTACAAATAATAACGCAGTCCTCGGAGCTGGCTACTACTGTTATACCAGCGGTATTGACTCCCAACTTATAGGCAATGTTATTACAAACAATACTGCAACTTATGGAGCAGTTCTGTATGCAGGTATGTCGGCTCCAAATTTGATTAATAACACTATTGCAAACAACGAGACTGATAACGGAGCAATTTACCTCATCAACGGAGCTTCCCCATCTTTAATAAACAACATAATCACGGGTAATATCGGCACAAATTCTCCCACAATCTGGTTGCAGGACTACGATTGTGACCCGTTTATAAGAAATTGCCTGATTGAAGGCGGAGTTGACTCTTTCGGTGGATCTGGTTCCGGGGTTAATTATGTAGGAGAAGGAACAACACCTATAGCAGATATAGTCTTTGAAGCCGCTCCAGAATTCACCAGCCCTACCGATGGAGCTGGTGATCAATACGATGGCTCTCTCGCTGACTGGAGTCAACAGATTTCCTCTATTATAACAAACTCTGGCTCAACTAGCACAGCAGGATTTGACCTTCCTGCTCTGGATATTGCTGGCAACCCGCGTATCTATGGTGATTCGGAAGTTGACCTTGGTGCATACGAGCTTCAGAGTAATCCTCAGCTTAATATGTCCTTTTATGCCAGTATACAGCAAGGAACATCTCCATTATTGGTTACGTTTACTCCGATAACAAATAAACCCGTTAACTCTTACACATGGACAACCAGCGATGGCATGGTAAGTTTTGCTACCATTGCATCCTTACAGTTCGATAATATAGGCTCAATTGATGTTACTCTTACCTGTACTACCAGTGGCGGCGAGAATGCATTTCACACAAAAAGCGGATACATCGACATTTATCCCGATAATCATTGGTCTGGAACATTGAATGGCGATATTACCTGGGGCCCCGGCATCGAAATTATTGAAGATGATGTGCTTATTGCCCCTAGCTGTACATTGACAGTTATGCCGGCAACCGAGGTGAAGTTCAGGGAAGATGTAAAACTCAGTGTTCAGGGACGCGTTCTGGCAGAAGGCACAGTTACCGACTCAATTTTCTTTACTTCATTTGATCCTGACAGCTACACCTGGAACGGTATCCGTTATGAAACTCAGGTTGCCCATAGTAACCGCTTTGATTATTGTAGCTTCCGTTACGCAGGTGAAACTCCCGCGTATCGCTACGGAGCAGCATTCAGCGTTGTAGAATATGCCCCACTTTCGATAAAGCATAGTACTTTTGCAAATAATTCTGCTTTGGGTGGGGGAGCTATTTACTTCAAGGATGCATCACCGACTCTGGAAAGCAGCATGATTACAAACAATCACGCAGATTTTTACGGTGGCGGGATTTATCTGGACAATTCTGATGCCCGAATAATTAACTCAATTATCTGCAATAATACTGCTTCCTCCGGTTACGGTGCCGATGGTGGAGGACTTGCTTTAATAGCATCATCTCCTCAAATTTACAACACTACAATCGCAAATAACTTCGCGGATGAATGCGGTGGTGGTATTACTTTATCGAATGACTCAGATGCCGATATTCGCAACTCAATTTTCTGGGGAAATACTTCCCCACTGGGAGAGCAGGTTGCAATAGGTGACCCCGATTCTGACCCATATTTCAACTGTTGTACTATGGAAGGCGGTCTATCCGATTTCTACGGAGGAGGTGCCGGACATGAATATGATACATCCCGCTGGGAAGGAAGTTTCGAATCTAATCCGTTGTTTGTTGCGCCTACACTTGGCATAAACGAAAATGGCATTGCGGCTGACTGGTCGTTGCAGGCAGCTTCAATATGTATTAATACTGGTAATCAGGATACCCTTGGAATGTACTTGGGTTACACGGATTTTGGTGGAAACGACCGCGTTTATACAGGAAACCTTGCCCGGGTGGATGTAGGAGCTTACGAGTATGCCGATGAACCGCAATTCAGTGTAGATTTTTCTGGAGACCCTTTGTCGGGCAACTCGCCTTTAGAAGTTAACTTCAGTGCAATCAGCAACTGTGACATGGATAGCTGGAACTGGCAGTTTGGCAATGGTGGTGGAAGCATTCTGCACGAACCATCTGTAATTTACCATAATTCGGGATTATATGATGTTCAGTTGCAGGCATCAAATGCCGGAGGTAATGCCCAGCGATCAAAACCCTCTTATATTGAAGTACTACCAGACGAGGAAATCAGTGGTCATATTTCATCAAACACTTACTGGGATGCTGATACAGTTCGAATTGTTGGCGAAGTTACAGTAGATTCATCTGTCACTCTGGAAATTGCCCCCGGCGTAACCGTTTTGTTTATGGGACACTACCGACTCAATATCAACGGTTGTATTCTCGCCGAAGGTGCTGTCAGGGATTCCATTCGTTTTACTGCTTCTGACCCTCTTGTTGGCTGGCATGGAGTTCGCTTTAACAACACTCCGGTCGAAAACGATACATCCTATTTTGCTTACTGTGTTTTCGAACATGGACTATCGGATGACACTGCGGAAAAAGGTGGTGCTATTTCGATTGAAAACTTTGATTTCGTTCATATCTCTTATTGCAGAATAACAAATAATACAGCTTCTGGTAGTTTTTCACGGGGAGGAGGAATTTCTCTCGTTAACTCCGATGCCAGAATTATCAACAACATTATCTGTAACAATCAGGCAACCGGCTATCTTAATCAGGGCGGTGGAATATTTATTGATAATGGAATGCCGAGAATTGTAGGCAACATTATCTGTAATAACGAGGCGAGATACGGTGGAGGTGTAGCTATTCATAACGGAACCTGGTGTTTTTTCTCCAGCAACACAATATTTAATAATGTTGCAACCAACCACGGAGGAGGACTGGCATTCTGGTATGGGTCAGACCCGCCTATCCAGAACTGTATCATAGGTGGAAACACAGCCACCTATGGCGACCAGATTTACTTAATGCATAATACCTGCGATCCTTACTTCTATTACAATGATATCCAAAACGGACTTGCCGGGTTTGAAGGCTCAGGCGCCGGAACAGAATACGAAACCAGCCGATACCACGATAATTTCTCTGATTTTCCTCTTTTTGCCCAAGCTTCAGGTGGGGCAGGCTTAGCATATTCTGGACATGGAGCAGACTGGCGTCTTCTCGTAAATTCCCCTTGCATTGATGTTGGTAATCCGTTGGTTCCTTTGTACGAATTGCCGGAATTCGATTTATTAGGCAATATCAGAATCCGTGATAGTATTATCGACATTGGTGCCCTTGAATACGCTGAAATTATCCCGGAACCAGAAATCCTGACAGACCCCACCGAGTTTACGCTGAATACCTGGATAGGTAACTCGTTTATTCGTCCTCTTAACATAGCCAATATAGGCGAAGATTCCTCCACTCTTGAATATTCAATTTTTGTGCAGGATTCTGGTGCAACCCGCGATCTCACTGGCTCAACCTTTGATATAGCCGAGACAGAATATACACCTGGTGGAACCTACGATTTATCAATCACTGTTTTTAACGCCAGCCCGGACATGGAATGGATTGATGAAGTTCAACTTCATATTCCGGCTGGAGTAACCGCTAACAGTTCAACTACACTCATCGGTGGTTCGAGCGACCTTACATCCAACGGTGCATCAGGTTACGGTGTAACTATAATCTGGTTCGACCCTGACGGTGGATGGGGTAACATTCGCGGAGGAGAAACCGCCACGGCCACGGTAAATGTAACATTTGATCCTGGCGCATCCGGACAGTTCAACTTCAATTGGGATATCTCCGGCGATGATTACGGCGGCGGTGTACATGATATTTCCGGTACAGACTCAATGCAGGAACAACTCGGAACATTAGCTGTTACTTATCCTGTAGGTGGAGAAGTATGGGCAGTTTCGCCTATCGGGCAAATGAATGTCACCTGGGACCACATTACCCGATTTCCTTATGTGAATATCGAAATTTCTTACAATGGTGGTAGCGCGTGGTCTGATTTAGTAAGTTATACTGCTAATGATGGCTCATATCAGTGGTTACCCGGAGCAACACTCTCAGAGCAATGCCTTATTCGGGTAAGCAGCACGGATGGACAGGTGCAGGGAATATCAGCTTCGACCTTTACTATTTATCAACCGTCCACATGGATATCGCTGGATGACGTTTCTGGTACTGTTCCTGTCGGGACAGATTCTAATCGCGTTCTGTTTGTTCAAACATCAGGATTAACAGCAGGCGATTACAACGCCGAAATAGTAATTTTCAGCAACGACTCGATTATCCCACGAACTTCAATTCCTGTTTCGTTAACCTTAACAGATGCAACTCAGGCTGTGATAGATGTTGATACCAGTGATATGGATTTCGGAAGTGTACAGGTAGGTTCGCAAGAGACCCTTCCTTTGCAAATTACCAATACTGGTAACATCGCTCTTACCGGTGATATTACTACTCCGGCTGGCTGGACTGTCGTGCTTGCTTCACGCTCACGTAGTTATGAAGCTCCGCGTAGCTTGATTCAGCAACCACGACATAAACCGGGAAGCATTCCACTCTTTCCCCGCGAGCCGAGTAGAAATACACTGGCTTATTCGATTCCTCCGGGAAATACTGAAGGATTTACCTTAACTTTTACTCCCGTAACCTGGACTACATATTCGGGAATTGTTACCATTACATCTAACGACCCGAACAATCCTGTTAAAGAGATTCAAGTCAGCGGAATAGGGCTTGCCTCGAATATTTCAGTACTTCCTTTGCAGTTAGATGAAACACTTGCTGAAGGTGTTTCAGTTAACAGAGATATTCGCATCCAGAATACCGGAAACGACACTCTGTTCTGGACAATGACCCAGGAAGACCGATCCGCAGGACGAGGAAGCGGTGGTCCCGATAACTTTGGCTACCTCTGGATTGACAGCGATGAAATCGGAGGTCCCACTGTAAGCTGGACTGACATTTCCATAACAGGAACACCCTTAACAAACTGGACTCCCACTGGTAGTTACAGTGCTCTTGATGAAGGCTATTCAGGACCAGTTCCTCTCGGATTCAATCTGGATTACTATGACGAAGTAGTAACTGAAGTTTATGTCAGTTCCAACGGCTTTATATCAAATGAGTTTATGACCACACATACATATTCAAACTATCAATTGCCCAACGCGACTGCTTCTCCCTTTAACAAGATAGCTCCGCTCTGGGATGACCTTGAAGGAATTAATGGGACCGTTTATTTTCAGCAATTCAGGGGATTTACTATAATACAGTACGACAACTGGTCATATTATAGCAATCCAGCTTCCTCGCTGACTTTCCAGATAATTCTTTATGATTCCGGAAATATTGTATTTAACTACAATTTGCTGGCCGGATTAACTATTGGGCACACCATAGGAATATCCAATACTGCCGGAAACGATGGGTTCTCAGTAGTGCATAATCAACCATACCTGCACGTTAATCTTACAGTCAATATCAACCGTCCTGATGGTACTGATTGGCTTACTGTAAATGATCCAAGCGGTTCAATTCTGCCTTCGGAATACTTTGATGCCTCAGTAACTGTAAACGCCACGGGATTTGACCCTGACTTCTATTACAAAAATCTGCTGATAACAAATAACGACCCCGATACTCCTTTGGTGACAATTCCAGTCACAATGGAAGTAACTGCCGGACAACCCAACATTTACGTGGATTCAGATTCGCTTTGGTTTGGGTATGTGGATGCAGGCTTAACCTCACAACAGCAATTTACAATCACTAATACCGGTGGCGGAACTCTTTCCGGTTCAATCACAACTCCACCTGGATATACAGTAGCACACGCGGCGAGGTATCGGCAATCTCAATCAGGTTTCCTGAATGTTGCCGTGCTGAAACCTGAGCCTGTCGCAAACATTCGGAATAGTATTAACTTCGATTTAACCTGCGGTGCAAGCAGAACCTACGATGTTACTTTTGCTCCCGATACGCACGGAAATTTCTATGGTGATATCCTGATAAGTAGCAACGATGCTGATGAACCAACTTCAGATTTCCCGTTAGATGGAGTGGGTGAGGCTGGAGAGATGGACACTAATCCAGATTTATTTAATTTCGCTACCTGGGAAGGTCAATCAGATATTCAGCAGTTAAGACTGGAAAATCTGGGCAACGATAATCTTATCTGGTCACTATCTTCACAAAGCAGTACCCGCGATTCTGGTGGTCCTGACAATTACGGATATATCTGGAAGGATTCCAATGAACCAACCGGTCCTGTTTTTAACTGGCAGGATATTTCTCTTACAGGAACACCCCTCACTCTCGCAGATGACGATTATGAAAGTGTTGTATTGCCGTTCACTTTTAATTTCTATGGAACAGATTACACTTCAGTGAAAGTATCTTCTAATGGATACCTCTGTTTTGGTGTTAACGCGACTTCTTACACAAACGGACCAATTCCTTCTACTACGGTACCTGACAACTTTATAGCTCCATTCTGGGACGACTTGAAACCAATAGGCGTCAATGCGCAGGGAGACTGGGGAACTGTTTACACCTGGTCAGACCCTCTTGGAGATTACTTTGTTGTTCAGTATCATCAGGTTTCCCACTACCACTATTCCGCTCCCGTTAATCCCGAAACATTTCAGGCTATTTTATACAGTAACGGTTCGATAGAGTTCCATTACTGGCAGGTTTCCAGCGGTGATTTCTCCTCTGTAGGCAATGATAGTACAGGATAACTGGAAGAACTGTAGATGAGCTATAATACAAACTATCTGATAAACAATTACATTGTATGCATTGATATCGACTCGACTCCGGAATTGCATGATTACGATATTCACCAGA
>JAIOTM010000417.1 GCA_021106755.1 Candidatus Cloacimonadota bacterium
AATGGACTGAGGATTATCCTGTGTTTGTTACGCGGGAAAAACTCGCGCAGCTTCAGGATGTTCCAGATAAGATGATTATAATCGGTGATGTTACCTGCGATATAAACGGCTCAGTTGTTGCAACTGTAAAATCTACTGAACCAGACAATCCCGTCTTTATTTATAACGCGAAAACAGGGCAAATTGCGGATGATTTCAAGGGAGAAGGAACCGCAAACAGTGCGGTGGATAACCTTCCCTGCGAGTTCCCCCGCGAAGCTTCCGATGGCTTTTCCAGAGCGTTAAAGCCCTTTATGGAGCGCATGATTAGCAACGACTACAATCTGCCGATAGACCAATCATCTTTACCTGACGAGATGAAGCGCGCGGTAATTGCCCATAAAGGAAAACTTGAACCAGATTTCGAATACCTCAATAATTTTCTGAAATAGTAAGGGGGAAGATGTGTCACTCAAAGGAATTGCCGGGAATAGCGGTGATAGTGTACGCTCGGACTGCCAGGTTACATATTGTCCGGCAGATTCGGGCGGCATTAAAATTGAGCTGAAAAGCAAAGTCGAGCCACTCTTTGGAGATTCTATCCGAGAAACATGTTGCAATGTGCTGGAGACTCTGGAAATAAACCACTGCTCTCTTTCTGTTGTGGATTCAGGGGCGTTAGACTGCGTTATAGCAGCGAGAGTAGAAGCGGCGGTTAAGTTGATAGAACCTTCTGATAAGTCCTATCTGCCGGAGTTGATACCTCAAAACAGGCTTGAAACTACAAAGGAAAGATTTCGCCGTTCACGGCTCTATCTTCCGGGAAATACCCCTAAGCTTATGCTCAATGCGGGTATTCACAAACCTGATGGCATTATCCTTGATCTGGAAGATTCGGTTGCACCTGCAAAGAAGTATGAAGCTCGGTTTCATGTCCGTAACATTCTACGCTCAATAGACTTTTATGGCTGTGAGCGTATGGTGCGAATCAATCAGGTGCCGGACGGATTAGAAGACCTTGATTATATCGTTCCTCACTATGTAAATTTGATACTAATACCCAAAGTGGAAACTGCCGAACAGATACTCGCGGTTGTAAAGAGAATTGAATCTATCCGCAAGGCAACCGGAGCATCTCAACCCATCTGGCTTATGCCAATTATCGAAAGTGCTCTCGGTGTGGAAAACGCGTTCGCTATTGCTTCTGCTCACAAGAGTATCTCATCGTTAGCGATTGGATTAGAAGACCTTACTGCGGATTTAGGAACTCAGAGAACTCAGGAAGGAACAGAGACTTTCTATGCCCGGAGTCGGGTTGTTAACGCGGCGAGGGCAGTTGGTGTGCAACCAATAGATTCTGTTTACTCGGATGTTGGTAATATGGAAGGATTGCGTGAAAATGTTCTTCGCTCTAAGGCTATGGGCTTTGATGGAATGGGTTGCATTCACCCCCGCCAGATTCGGGTTATACATGAAGCGTTTGCTCCGGCAGATACAGAAATTGCCAAAGCGAAGAAAATCGTGCTGGCGTTTGAAGAAGCGGAAGCCAACGGGCTTGGTGTTGTCTCGCTTGGCTCAAAAATGATTGATCCACCTGTGGTTAAACGAGCATTACGTACTGTAAAGTTGGCACAACAAACGGGCATTCTGGCTCAGGACTGGAGAGTAAAATGAAAATGAATAAAAACGCAGTCGGGAGAATGATTCCCGAAACTATAAATGGCAAGCCGATTATTCCTTTCAAGGGAGTTGGAAAACATCGTCCCGAAGGAAACCGACACGCTCCAAAGCTTTCTACTTGTATTGACTACCCCACTAACGGAGACAAACGAGTAGCCACTATTAAAGACGCGTTAGTGCAAGCTGGTGCCAAAGACGGCATGACAATTTCAACTCACCATCATTTTCGCAATGGTGACCTCGTTGCCAATGAAGTATTTCAAGCTTGTGCAGAACTCGGATTAAAAGATTTAATCTGGTTTCCATCCGCTTCGTTTCCCTGCCATGCTCCGATAATTGAACATCTCAAAAACGGGGTTATTCATCATATTGAGGGAAGCATGAACGGGGCACTCGGCAGATTTGCTTCGCATGGTAAAATGCGGGGTACAGGTGTACTTCGCTCTCACGGGGGAAGATACCAGTCAGTGCAGGACGGCGAAGTACATATTGATATTGCTGTAATAGCTGCCCCAACCGCCGACCCGTTTGGCAATGCCAACGGTGTTACAGGCTCCTCAGCTTGCGGACTTCTGGGGTTCGCTCTTGCAGATTCCCAGTATGCTGACAATGTTATTATTGTCACCGACAACTGCATTCCATTTCCATGTATTCCATGGCAGATACAGGGAAACTATGTGGACTATGTTGTTGAAATGGAACAGATTGGTATCCCGGAGAAGATTGTTTCCGGTACTACTCAGATTACCAAAAGCCCGGATAGATTATTCATAGCCGAACTAACCGCGAAATTCTGCGAAGTTGCCGGACTTATCCGCGATGGATTTTCTTTTCAGGCTGGTGCCGGGGGAACATCACTTTCCATTGGCATCTTTTTTGGCGAAATAATGCGAAAACTCGGCATAAAAGCCCGTTTCGCGCGAGGTGGAAGTAACAAGTATCTCGTGGAGCTTCTCGAAGAAGGACTCGTAGAATACATCCTTGATGGACAAACTTTCGATCTGGAAGGCGTTCGCTCAATGCGGGATAATCCACGCCATCAGAACACCAGCCCCTTTACGAGCTACAATTATCATGGCAAAGGCAACTTTGCCACTATGTTAGATATTGTAATTCTCGGTGCGACTGAGGTTGATGTGAACTTCAACGCCAATGTGGTAACTCACTCCGATGGTTATCTGCTACATGGCATAGGCGGCTGGCAGAACTGTTTGTTTGGCAGAAACGTAATACTGCCTATTCCGCTGTTCCGTGATCGTATTCCCGTTATCCGCGACGAAGTTACAACTATTTGTGGTCCGGGCGAGCTTATAGATATTATTGTCACCGAGCGCGGAATTGCTATTAATCCGCTCCGGCAAGACCTTATCGAAGCTACTAAGGACTCCGGTCTGCCTATTAAAACAATCCACGAGCTGAAAGCTGAAGCCGAAGCTATCTGCGGAAAAGCTAAAGCTGCCGAGTTTGAAGAAAAAATAATCGCCGCCATCAAATGGGTGGACGGCACCGTTATAGATGTGGTTAAGCAGGTGAAACAATCGTAGATTCAAGTGAAGCTTGAGACGATAATTGATGCTTTCATACCCCATTGATAAGGAAAAAAGTAACGAAACAGGTTAATGATTGCTCGAAAGCAACCTTGGCTTGTGGACACAAGTTTATCGGGCTTGTGTATGCTTGATCTTTAAAGGAAGTAACGAAACAGGAATTAATCTGATAATTGTTGAACAATATACAGATTTTAAGCCTGTGGACGCGAGTTATACCAACGTAGGCTCGTGTATGTCTTTTTTTACGTTTGCTTTTTTGAAGAAAAAGTCTTCAAAGTTTTATCAACTAACAAAAAAATAATTGGAGAATTTATGACAAAACGCACAATCGTATCAATGCCAGGCGACGGCATCGGGCAGGTAGTACTTCCGGAAGCAATTCGTGTTCTGGAAGCAGCAGGTTTTGAAGCAGATTACGTTCACGCGGACATCGGCTGGGAATTCTGGTGTAACGAAGGTAATCCTTTACCTCAGCGTACTCTGGATATTCTCGCGAAGCACAAAATTGCCCTTTTTGGCGCGATTACTTCCAAACCCAAAGCGGAAGCCGACGCTGAACTAGCTCCAGAACTCAAAGACAAGGGACTCGTTTATTACAGCCCTATTGTTGGAATGCGTCAGCACTTTGACCTGAACATCTGTATTAGACCTTGCCAGACATTTAAGGGCAACCCTCTCAACTTTATCCGCAGAGGAAAAGGCAACACAATCGAAGAACCAATGGTTGATTCTGTAATTTTCCGTCAGAACACCGAAGGACTTTATGGCGGTGTTGAGTGGACAAATCCATCCGATCAGGTTTACGAAGCATTGAAAACACATCCGAAATTCAAAAAATTCGCATGGTCTCCGAGAGAAGAACTGGCAGTTTCTACACGTATTTTTACAAAAAAATACACAGAGAAAATCGTTCGAGCCGCGTTTGAATATGCCGACAAATTCGGCTATAAATCGGTGACTGTTTGCGAGAAACCAAATGTAATCCGTGAAACTTCCGGCATGATGCTCACTCTCGGTAAGGCAATCCAGAAAGAGTATCCACATATACAGCTATGGAACACCAACATCGATGCTCAGATGATGTGGATTACCAAGAATCCCGAAGATTACGGCGTTATTGTAGCTGGTAACATGTTCGGCGACATAGTTTCGGACGGATTTGCCGGTCTTATTGGCGGCTTGGGCTTTGCCTGTAGTGCTAATATCGGCGACGAAGTAGCTGTATTTGAACCGACTCATGGCTCTGCTCCCAAATACCAGAATTTCTCACCTTCTATCGTTAATCCGATAGCAATGGTTCTTTCTGCCTGCATGATGCTTGATCATATTGGCGAAAGCGATATAGCGAAAAAAATCCGCAAAGCGGTTGCCGCAGTAATCGAAGAACGTAAAACCAGTGCCTATGATATGCTGAAAATGCGCGGGTCGCAAGAAGTGTTGAAGCAAGGTGCCGCTTCGACTAGTCAAATGGCAGACGCTATAATCGCAAAGCTTTAAGAAAAAAGGAAATATTATGAAAACATATTTCGAGCAGGTTTTTGGCGAGTTGTCAGCTCTTATTAAGAGCGATAATCTTCGTGCAAAAACTATAGACGCATGGGTACTAGCTGCCGAGGAAGGTGGTTGGACAGAAGGGAAGCAGTTAGAGCAAATTCCTTTCACACTTCTTACAGAGACACATGGTCTTAATCTTATAGAACATACAATCGCGGTTACAAAGGGTGCTATTGGGTTAGCAAAGGCTCAGTTCGATACATACCACAAAATGCCATACAAGATTGATATGGATGTACTGATTTCCGGTGGACTTCTGCACGATGTAGGCAAGCTTCTGGAAATTGAGAAAGCTAATAACAGTTACCGCAAAAGCCGTAACGGTAAATGTGCCCGGCATCCGTTTTCCGGTTCGATTATCGCGGCTAAGGTCGGAATGCCTGACGAGATTATCAACACTATAGCGTGCCATGCAAAAGAAGGCGACGGCAGACCGCAACGGGTGGAAACCGTTCTTATTCACCAATCTGATTTCGCCACGTTTAACCCACTTGTGATGATGCAGAAAGGCATCCTCATAGATAACGAGGGATAAAAGCTATGACA
>JAIOTM010000330.1 GCA_021106755.1 Candidatus Cloacimonadota bacterium
ACTCCTCTATTTATTTAAGATTTAATATATTCGGTACTGAGTCAATCATATACGATTCAATATATACTGTACTGAAATTTATCTAGTATCATCATACTGTCGTGTCAAGCTTCACATAGAAGTATCAAGGATACCCCCATTTTTTCAATAAGATTTGGTTATGGTGTTTTTGATGTTCAATGTCGCACTTTGCATCTGAAGAAAAACTCCATAAACAAAAAAACTTTTGAATCATCAGACAAAGTCGCGAAAAAACTAAGTAAGAAATCCAGTTATTCACTATCTATCCGCTATAACCACCTCTTGTACTGTCACTTAAATAGCACAAACATATCCATTGCGGGAGTATGCGTATCTTCTCAAAATTTAAATATCTTTAAGCATGTGTCCCATTTTTTCTTTCTTGGTTTGCAGATATTTTTTATTATGCTCATCTGCTTTACACTCAATATGCACCCGCTCGGAAATCTCTAATCCGTAGCCTTTCAGTCCAACTATTTTCTTGGGATTGTTGGTAAGCAAGCGGATTTTATGCAAGCCAAGAGCTTTCAGTATCTGGGCACCAATACCGTAATTACGTAAATCGGGAAGAAAGCCTAATTCTTCGTTTGCCTGAACTGTATCTCTGCCCAGATCCTGAAGATGATATGCTTTAATCTTGTTTACAAGTCCAATACCGCGTCCTTCCTGCCGCATATAGAGGATAACCCCTTCGCCTTCCTCGCTGATTTTCTGGAAAGAGGCTTCTAACTGGTCGCCACAATCGCAACGACGGGAGAATAGCGCGTCTCCGGTAAGGCACTCGGAATGCACACGCACCAGAATATCTTCTTTGCCGGCAACATCTCCTTTTACTAAGGCAAGGTGATGCTCATTGGAAATAGTACTAACGAATGTTACCACATGAAATAGTCCGTATTTCGTTGGTAATTGGGCTTCCGCGGCTATCTCGACAAAGGATTCATTGCGGCAACGATACTCAATCAGATCTTTAATCGTAATTAAAGAGAAGCCATGTTTTTCACAATAGGGAAATAAGTCGGGTAATCTTGCCATCTCGCCATCATCCCGGATAATTTCGCAAAGTGCACCCACCGGGTATAATCCGGCAAGTACTGCAAGGTCAATTGATGCTTCGGTATGACCAGCCCGTTTAAGCACTCCACCGCGTTCTGCCACAAGCGGAAAGATATGCCCTGGTCGGACAAAATCTGATGGCTTAGTGGACTCTTCGGCGAGAAGACGGATTGTTTCGCAGCGGTCAGACGCGGAAATACCTGAAGTTGTGTTATATGTAGCGTCAATCGAAATGGTAAATTTTGTGCCATGTTTCTCTGTGTTGTTAGTAGTCATCAGAGGGAGTTCTAATTCCCGCATACGTTGCTGTGTCAGCGGAGTACAGAGAAGACCCCGCCCGTGAGTTATCATAAAATTTACCATTTGAGGAGTTATTTTCTCAGCGGCACATATTAAGTCGCCTTCGTTCTCGCGGTTTTCGTCATCAACGACTACAACGAATTTCCCGTCGCGGATGTCTTTCAGAGCTTGTTCTATTGAAGCAAACTTACGCATTTCTATTCCTTTATTCATTAGAGAATTCAGATATTCTGTACTCAAATTATGTTATCTTTATCATTTAACGCAATCAACTCAAAACCATTTCAAATTTACGATGAACAGGTCTCAAATCATAAATTCTTCTCAGATTTTCCCTTCGTTCCACAGCTTTACAAAGTATCTGATAGAGCGGTCGTAGGTTTTTTCGGCATCTTTGGGAAAGTAACATGCCGGAAGCTCTTTCATTGAGCGGTGATAAGTCACGCATTCGCAACAAACACCTTTTTTATCGTAGGGATAGGTGCAATTGCAGTTTTTCATATTGCGTTTTATATTTTCGCATTGCATTAAAGAGACTCCTAAATCAGCCGTTTTAGTCCAATTAACGTTAAATCATCCCGCAATTTACGGTTACTGGAATAATCCAGCAACAGCTTGCGGAGATGCTGTAAATCACAATTCTCACGAACCTGATTTTGTTCAACCATTTTTTTGAAATTTTCTCTACCGAGTTCAACACCGCTGTTGCCCGAGACTTCAGTGGCGGCATCGGAATAGAGTAACAGCAAGTCGTTCTTCTCCATCCTGAAGGAGTGATTTGCCCACTTTTTATCAGGAAACCATCCGACCGGAAGAGATTGTTCTGTTAAAGTCTCCGACATATTCTCACGAAGTACCATTGGCGGGTTGTTGGCTCCGGCAATACTCCATGTGCAGATGTTATTTTCTAAATCCAGAACACATACCAACAACGTTAAAAACCGCTGACTGAAATCCATAGATAAAAAAGTATCATTCAGCAGTTTAATTAATCCCGCCGGATTGTCCGGTTCCATTTTGGGAGCATAGCTTCTGATAAATTCTTTTACAAATATCGTGATGAGAGACGAAGCTGCTCCGTGCCCCGAAACATCGGTAATATAAAACATAATATGCTGATTGTTCAACGCGATACAATCCAGAAAATCCCCAGCCAGTTCCTCGCAGGGATAATAGTCGAACTTAAAGCTATAGCTATCGGAAAAGTTCTGGTCATTTTCCGGCAACAGGTTCATCTGGATGGTTTTAGCGGCAAGTATCTCGTTTCGCATTCGTGTCTGGCTCTGCTTCAGTTCCATGTATAACTGGCGGAGTTGGAGTTGTTGATCAACCCTCAGTCTTACTTCAACAGAATCGAGAGGCTTGGTGAGAAAATCAATCGCACCGGTTTCCAACCCCCTCAGTTTAGAGTCCCTGTCTGTAAGGGAGGTAATAATGATTATTGGGATTTCCCGAAGTGCGGGTTGATTCTTTATTCTGGCACAAACTTCGAAGCCATCCATTTCCGGCATCATAATATCTAATAGAATAAGGTCTATCGAACTATCTTCAGAGAGAAGCTCAAGTGCTTCTGTTCCACCAGTAGCCTCCAGTATCTGATAATCCCGGTTTCTGAATGCTCCGTGTAGAAGTTTACGATTAATAAGCTCATCGTCAACAATCAGAATTCGGGGTTTTCTCATAATGTCTCTGCCATTTCCTGTACAGCAAGAAGTTGCTGCCAGGTTTTCTCCATATCTGGTGGAAAGGGAGAGACAAAATTTAACTCTTTCCCGGTAATCGGATGACGAAAAGCTAACTTGTGAGCGTGTAGTGCCTGCCGCGTAAGGTGATGCGAACAAATGTGTTTGTATCTTTTTTGCAGTTGGGTTGGGAGTGGAGCAAGTTCTTGTTTGAGCGTTGAATAAGTTCTGTCGCCGAGAACAGGATGTCCTGCCCAGGTAAGATGCACCCTGATTTGATGCGTTCTTCCAGTCTCAATGCGTATTTCTGTTTTAGTGAAATATTCCAGAGGTTCTATCGCTCTGAAGTATGTCACGGCAGATTTACCTTCGCTTCGCACAGCCATTTTTTTACGGTCATTCCGGTTACGTCCAATCGGTTCTTCGATACAACGCCAGGATTCTTCTGGATTCTTATCTATTCGCCCTTGGAGCAACGCGATGTAAGTTTTGCTCACCTGCCGTTCGCTGAAAGCCTGCGACAAAAGCGCGTGTGTTTTGTTATCACGGGCAATAACTATCAATCCCGAAGTATTTTTATCTAACCGATGCACAATACCGGGACGTTTGTTGCCAGAACCATCGGACAATGTCCCTTTGTATCGGTAAACAAGGGCATTAGCGAGTGTGTTTGATGGATTTCCCGGAGCAGGATGGACAGTTAGTCCGGCTGGTTTGTCAATTACAGCAAGATATTCGTCTTCATAGACAATAGCCAGTTCTATATCCTGCGGGATTATGTCGGTGGGTTCTTCGGAGGGTATGTCGAGGATGATGGAGTCACCTTTGGTTAGCTGGAAATTTTTCTTTACCCGTTTGTTGTTAACGTTCAGAAGTCCTTTCTCAATCAGCTTATGCAGGAACGAGCGGGAATGAATTTCCTCAATCTCAAGGGAAAGCAGGTATTTGTCAACCCTCTGATTCCCGATTTCAGCATACTCTATCGTTAGTCTATGAAACTGTTCCATCGTTCTCTTTCTTAGCTTCATGTTTTTTCTTATCCCGCTCAATATTATAGATGCCAATCACGGCACCGGTAACCTTCCCGGAATAGTTGCGGGTAATGCTGCTTTTCAGCAGTATATGGCGTTTCAGGTTTGGTATGTAATGCTGCATGTCGTCTTGTTTTGCTCTGGCTTTCAGAACTTTCAGAGTATATTTCTTTATACTGGCATCTATATCAGGCGAATAATTACTGTCGATGATGTTTTGCTCTTGCTCAAGTTGCGGAAAACGTTTGTTAAACTGTGACTGAGAAATCGGATAGTGCCATCAAGAGTAACAACTATGAACCCATTTTCTGTCATGCGCATCAGGTTGTCTAATCTGCTTTTGTATTCAACGATTTTTTCCCGTTTGGCTTTGTCGAAGCGGTTTACCGCGAACATCATTTTCGCGAACAACTGCACTAACTCGCAAATCTGTTTTTCATCTCGTTTGCTATATACTTCATCAACTATTTCGATATTGTAATTACCTCGACTCACCTCATCGAGAAGCGATTTAACCGAGCTTAGTCCCCGCCTGATAAACACAGGAAAATAAAAAAAGAAAATCATCGCGAACGCGAATTCCAGAATCCCCATGAATATGAGAATATTATTCAAATCCGTTCTGGTTTGCTCGTTCAGGTTTGCGTTCTGTAGAGTAACATAGATGATAAGTCCATGTGTTAACGCTATTAAAAGGAAGAGAATTATAAAAAACCGGATTCTGGATATATATTTCATAATTTCCCCATATCTTTTGCCGTTTCTTTTATCAGGTTATCAATATTATTCTCAGAGCCGAGTAAAATCATTACATCACCTTCTCCCACAACATCGTTTGCTCCGGGCATATCATTGGTGAAAGGCTCAAGAATATTCTCACCAGATTCGTTAGTGGTAAATTGCTCGGATTTGATGCCAATAATATGCACTCCATTGTCTCTCGGTAGTGCCAGTTGCTGCAAAGTTTGTCCAATCCACTCTCTTGGAGCACGCAATTCCACAACCGAATGACCACTTGAGAGTTTCATATATTGGAGAACATTGCTGGTTAACAGCGATTTAGCTAACTGAGAGCCACGCTCTTCTTCCGGGAAAACAATGTTATTTATGCCAATAAGCTCTAATATGCGTCCGTGCAACTTGCTGTTTACTTTGGCATAGATGCGGGGAGCACCAAGTTTTTTTAACAGTACACTGGTTAACACGCTTACTTCTACATTGTTGCCTACAGCAAGGATTACAGCGTCCATTTCGTGGATGCTCAATTCCTTCAGGCTGGCTTCATCGGTACTGTCCATATTTATTGCCGTGGAAACACGTCCTTTTACTTCTATGGTCAGTTTTTCGTCTTTGTCTACTGCGACAACTTCAGCCCCATTGCTGTACAGGGTTGTCGCAACTGTCATGCCGAATTTACCGAGTCCGATGACTGTAAATCGTGCCATAATATCTCCTATCCAATTGAAACATTTTCTTCCATGTAGCTCACGCGACTGAGAATTCTTGATTCACTCAACGCGTAAACAAAGGTGAGAGGTCCCACCCGACCTATAAACATCAATATAGTTATGATTACCTTTCCGGCGGAAGTGAGTCCACTTGTAATACCCATCGACAAACCAACAGTGGCAAACGCCGACATAGCCTCAAACACAATCTGTTGGAAATCTTTACCCGAAGCTGTTTCTAATGCAAGTAAAATAAATGTCATCAGGAGAAGGAAGCCTAACGACATGGCTAACAGAGCCAGAACTTTCCGGGATGTTTCATCACTGATACGCCGTTTGAATACAGTGATTTCCTTTCCGCTACCTTTAATAATCGACCAGACCGCCAGCACAAGAATAGCGAATGTAGTGGTTTTTACTCCACCGCCTGTGGAGCCGGGTGAAGCTCCGATAAACATCAATATCATACAGAGGAGTACCGAGCTACTGGTAAGTGCTCCGTTATTGATAGTATTGAATCCGGCAGTACGTGCAGTTACCGACTGGAATAGCGATGCCTGCATTTTCTGGAAAAATGTCATATCCCGCATAGTGTTGCTGTATTCGGCAACGTAGAATCCAACTGCTCCGATGATAATCAAAAGTCCTGTAGTTGTCAGAACGATTTTTGTATGCAGACGGAAACGGGATGGCTTAAATCGCCGCAACAGATTATTCTTCAGGTCCATCATTACGGGGAAACCGATACCACCAACAATAATTAATCCCATAACGATAAAATTGATTGATGGCAATGGCGCGAACGGCATCATACTTTCGGAATAGAGACTGAAGCCAGCATTACAGAATGCTGAGACTGAATGAAAAACAGCGTTGAACACGGGACTACTGGTAGAGCTTTGAGGAAACGAATAGTAGAGTATTATCGCGCCCACAGCCTCAAAAAATATAGTGACAAGGAAAATATTTTTTAGCAGGCTACGCAGACTGAAACTGCCGGAACTGCCTGTTACATCTTGCATAAGCGATGTACTTTTAAGTGTAATCTGTTGCCCCAGCAATATTGTTAACGCGGTGGAAATCGTCATTATTCCCAAGCCACCGACTTGTATAAGCAACAGGATTACGATATGCCCGAATCGGGAAAAGTAGTTGCCTGTGTCTTTTACAATTAAGCCGGTTACACAGGTTGCCGATGTTGCTGTAAAAACGGCGTCGGTAATTGAGAGACATTCTACTTCGCCTGCATCCTGATTGACTGCCCAAGGTAACGATAAGAGAAAAGTTCCGATTAGAATCGCTATGAAGAATGAGGAGAGTACAAAAACTGCCGGATTCTGCTGTAAGCGAGACATAATCTGTTTGTGATATACATTGTGAGAGGAGTCGCGACTAATCGCGAAAATCTGTCTCCCTACAATGTAAAGCTGAAACAGGCGGTCATCCGCTCCCGCCGTAATCTGTATTGTTATGATTACCACATCAATCAGCATAGTACGGATATATACCCAGGCGAACTTGTTAGCGATTAGTTTGTGAATCAGGTAAGCAATGAAGAAATAGAAGGTTGCTCTTATTGTCCACTGCTCGATATTCTGATAGCCGGATGAGGTGGAATAGTGATAAGACCCAAGCAACAACAGAAGATTTATCAGTGCCAGCCCGTGGAGAACTTGCTTCAGACGTTTACAGAGTTCTGTGCTGAATAATGCAGTTTCGCTACGTTCGTCCGTCATGATAGTGTCTTTGTCAACTCCACTACATCTCGGTGAATTTCTTCGATTGTTCGATTTGTGTTAATTGTGTGCAGGATTCCCTTAGACTTGAAAAAATCGATTACTGGACTGGTGTGCCTGTAGAATTCGCTAATCCGCATCTCAATCGCGGCATAGTTATCGTCTTTACGCCGTTCTAATCGGGTTCCGCACTTATTGCAGATACTTTTCATTATAGGTGGGTTGAATAAAAGATTGTAATCGGTTTTACATTTTGGGCATATACGCCTCGCCAGCATTCTGTTTCTGGCAACCTCT
>JAIOTM010000177.1 GCA_021106755.1 Candidatus Cloacimonadota bacterium
CCATGCAAAGAAGTGTCATAGAAATCCAGATAAGCAGGGGCGATTCCGTTGTTTTGTTCAATCTCAAAATCCGCTATAATGGGCCATTGACGGGGTAAATCCATCAGCTTCAACATTCCTTCTTCGGCGAGATTATGCATCGCGAGTTCAACCTCCGTGTTAGACGGAGTATTGACGCGCCAGATGTCCAGCAGGTTTTCGGTAACTGTAAACAAACTGTCTTCCGAGGCGAAGAGTTCCTGCCAGAAACCAGTACTGTTTTCGTTCACTAATTTGTAGGTGTCGATATGAGTCCCATCTAACGGGTTATCGTACAACAAATCTTTCAGTTGAAGCGCGAAGTCGCAGAGGGGAGCAGTATTGCCGCAATTTGCTTCGGGAGGGATTGCCCCTACACACCAGTAGGGTAGGGCTATAGCCGCGGATGGATGCCCCAGAATAGTCCACATTGTTGTTAGTACAGGTGGTTCGACCGGAAGGACACCTCTGAAAACAACAGCAGATACATTACTTGGACCGCAAATGCTGCCATAAGTTTCGATATAGCCAAAAGGATGGCTGTTTTGCCACTGAGAAGCATAGGGGATATCAATCGCGTTGCCGGCAGAGTCGGCGAAATCCCGCATCTGGTAACGGAGAATTGAGCGGTGAGTGAGAGAGTCACCCATCGCGAAATCTTCAAGAAGTATCTGCGATCTTTCAAAACGCCTTGTGCCGGAAGTTCCCCCACCATTCACGGAGAAGTTAGTGCGAATCAGATATCCGGTATCGGTGGAATCGGCATCGAAACGCCAATATTCGTCTGAGCCAGTCTCAAAAATCGCCGCGTTTCCCAATGCGTCAATTGCCCCGAAATTAGAGTAAGTGTTTCGTTCACCGTTTGTTTCGATTAGAAACGCCTCAAACTCCTCTACAGTTGAACAGCGTCCAACTGCTATCCGCATAAAAACGCCGTCATCTTCACGGTATTGATTCAAATCTGTGGATGTGGAGTTGAGAATCGCAAATCCAGCTTCATTCATTCCCATCCATACATCTGGTTCGTCCTGGTCTGTTACGGCAATATAGCTGAGGGAGTCGCTAACGCTGTAGTATATTTTATTGTTTGGATGACTGCCTCTGTCTCTGGTTTTCCAGAGTAAAGGGCGTCCATCGGCGGTTGCTTTTTCAGAAGCAACCCCGATTGTACAGGCAAATAGTTGTCCCGCAACTATCAGCAGAAACTCAATGACAATAAATTTTCTCATGCAAATAGTGTAACGCATATTTCGAGCCAATCAAGCAAAATTATTTGTAATATGAAAAACATGGTGGTTTTGGAATTATGGCAGGAGCAAAAAAAGCCAACTTCTGTTAATGTCTGGATGGTTTTTTCAAAGTTTTCAGGATTTCAGGAAGCACATCTTCGGGGAGAATACTCCGCATACAACTATGATTTTTTTCAGGACAGCTTTTTCCGCCATGGTGTCCGCAGGGGCGACAGGGGATATCTGTTTCAAAGACAATATCTCCTTCGCGGTATGGGAAAAAACCAAACTCGCGGACTGTAGGTCCGAAAAAAGCGGAGACGGGGGTATTAACCGCGTTGGCGATGTGTAGTGGACTACTATCGTTACAGATTAGCAGACGGCTTTGTCTGATGATAGCGGCAGCTTCTAAAATAGTAGTGGTTCCACATAAATTGAGGACATTTGTCAGCCCGGATTGGCGGACGATATCCGCGCAAAGCTCCTGTTCATCAGGGCTACCAATGAATACCGGAGAAAACCCCTGCTCTGATAGAAGAAAAGTAAGTTTGGAGTAGTATTCCGCAAGCCAGCGTTTGGTGTTCCAGACTGAACCGGGGGCAATAGCTATAGGCTTTTTTCCGTTAAGGAGTTCTTTCGCTTTCCTGGTATCTTTTTCAGAAGGAAATAACTCTGTTGTGTAGTGCGAACTTCCGTTAGTGTAAGAATTGAGCAAATCGAGGTAGCGTAAGTAAGCGAATCTGTTCTTTTTCTTTTCCGTAGTGTGAGTATATAATTTTGAAGCTCTTCTGCCAGAAAATCCTACCCGCACTGGTACTCTTCCCATCTTCAGCAGTCTGGCGGATGTCGTTGAGCGGTGGGGAGAAAAACCGATTGCGTAGTCTGTTGCCTGAATGTGTTTCAATAATTTGAAAAAATCACGCAACTTGTGCCGCTTTTTATCAAATACAATTATTCTGCTGATATTGGGATTATTAGCGAGAATGGTAGCACCGACTGGCGTGGTTATCACGTCTAACGGAAGTGCTGGGAAATTATTGTGAAGTGCCTGCACAAGCGCACTTGAAAGAATGATGTCGCCGAGGAACGCGGTTTCAATCATCAGGCAACGTTGTTTATCAATCATTATCAGAGACTGTCCTGTCGATTCTTCTGGTAGTCTTTTGAAGATAATCTTGCATAGAAAGTTCCAATCCATTTGGAAAGCAACTGGATAATCACACTTTGTTCGACCTCGATTTTCATTGAAACTCCTTACAAGTCACATTGAAATTTACCCGCAAGCTTGTCGATAAAAAGTTGTTTTTCAAGTTTGCTATTATTGGGTAGCCACAAGGTGCATCTCGGCAGGAACTTCGAAACATAAGGACGTAGGACGAAATAATTGATGACTGTGTTGTTCGCCGGGCAGACAAACAGGTCTGTCCCTATCGTACTTTAGAAACAATTGTGTTACACAGCAGAGACATATCTATTAAAAAATGTGCGTAATTACATTCATCTGGAAACGTTCTTCATACTATTTGAAATGACAGCTTGTCAGTGCTACTCCCTCTCCCAAATCTGCTTATATTTTATATTATCGCGTAGCCATTTACGTTCGCTGAATCTTTGCCATGTCATTTTGCCATCCAGCGAAAAGGAGAAGAGTAGTTTGTCTTCCGCAGAGGGTGTTTCTATTAGTAATATGCGTTCGCCCGCTTCTTCGGTGAAACTCCAGTTAAACGAAAGAGTATCGTTGAGAGTAATTATGTATCCATTGTTATCTTCAAATGTAACAGTACCAATTACGGGCCAGGCGATTGGTGGTTTCTTATTTGCCTGCAACGAGAGAACACTATCTATCTGGGAGTAGGCTCCAATATCAGTTATCCATGTACCTTTTATTCTGGACTGATAAGAGCGAGCACAACCAGATAATATCATACACAGACAGAGAATGAACAGAGTAAGGCGGTAAGACATTACTGATTTTCCCGATAAATTTCATATAGATCGTCTAAATAGTCGAAGAATATATCTAAAAGTTTCGGTTCGAAATGAGTTCCTCTGACAGCTTCCATAATCCGCTTTGTTTTTTCAGATGAATAGGCTTTCTTATATACACGC
>JAIOTM010000287.1 GCA_021106755.1 Candidatus Cloacimonadota bacterium
GATCTCCGAGAATAGTATTGGGACCAATACTTGTGTTATCCTTTAGCTGAACATTGTCGCCAAACATCAGTGGTTTTTCAGGAAACATAGACATGGGATAAGTAACGTTGCGCCCGATGAAAACGCCTTCCTCGTTGCTATAACCGGGTAACACATACTGAGACGACTCCTCTTTGAGAATCGACATAGATATCCGGTAATAAGTTCTTACAGATTCCAATGAGGTCAGTTTCAGTTTATCAAACTCTAATGGGATAACAACCCGCCACTCCTGTTCTTCCCGTGTGCTGAGAATAATAAGCGATGAGTTATCGTCTCCTATAGACCTGTCTTTGGCTTCGTTGATAATAAAGGGATATTTCGGCTCGTTTTTATTGTAGTGCAGAAAGAAGTACCCATAGAAAATCAGGAGTTCACTATTCCGGCAGAAAGCCGCGTTTTTCAGCATCACCCGCTTCATGGTGTCTTTGGGCTTTGCCAGTCCATAAGTGAGTTCCACCCCCCACTTATCTCCATCTCCGAAATAAGCTTCCAGCTCTGTATCATGGTGTCCGGTAACGAGCCGTATTTCGCTGATATGCTGCAATACACAGAAATCTATGAAATACTCTAACAAAGGCTTGTTTGCTATCTTCAGCAAGTACGGATTGACATGCGGAAAATAGTTCTGCAACCACTTTGTATCTGCCCCCGGGCTGAACATCAGTGCTTTCATGGGCTTACGTTGCTTTCCCCTATAACGCTTTAATCGCGGTATTTACATCATCAAATACATCGAATATTTTATACGCGCGGGTAATCTCAAATACCATTCGGGGTTTGCTCTGCAAGTTAGCAATAACTACATCCCCATTCTTCTCCGAAGAATATTTCAAACACGCCACAATAGCACCCAGCCCGGTACTGTCTAAAAATTCCAGTTTGCTCAAATCCATCACAAAATTATGTGTTTTTCTCAGGTGAGACCGGAACTTATCTTTCAGTTCTTCAGCATTCGAAGCATCCAGTCTGCCAGAGACTGAGATAACTCCCACACTTTCTTTTTTCACAAAACCAATTTCCATTTATTCCTCCTGTTTTTTTATTAACCAGTTTACAAACTCCCCGATTCCTGTGTCAAATGCTGTTTGGGGATTGTATCCCAATACTTGTTTCGCTTTAGATATATCCGCAAAAGTCTGCTTCACGTCTCCGGGCTGCATAGGCAACCGCTTGATTATAGCTTTACGACCAAGTGAAGCTTCGATAGTAGTAATCATTCTCTCTAAGGTAATAGTCTGGGACTCCCCCAGATTGAATATATCAAATCGACAGTCTTCCAGCACCCAATGCCCGGCACGCGTAACGCCGTCGAGAATATCTGTAATAAAGGTATAATCCCTTCTTGTCGAACCATCTCCATATACAGGAACAGGCTCTCCTGCCAGAATTTTCCTTGCGAATTTGTGAATCGCGAGGTCGGGACGCTGACGAGGTCCATAAACGGTGAAGAATCTAAGTGCCGCCACGGAAATCCCGTACAAATGGTGATAGGTGTGACACAAAAGCTCACCCGCTTTTTTTGTAGCCGCATAAGGTGAAATAGGATAATCGACAGGGTCAATCTCAGCAAATGGCACTTTTTTATTGTTTCCATAAACTGACGAAGATGAAGCAAACACCAGTTTATTACAACCATGCTTCCGGCAGTTTTCCAGGACCTGCATTGTTCCATCAAGGTTTACTATGGTAAATCTGTGAGGTTCCTCGATAGAAGCTCTGACACCAGCCATAGCCGCGAGATGGAACACGACATCGGGAGCCGTTTTCGCAAATTTTTCATCCATAAAATCGGCATCGGTAATGTCACCTTCACAAAGAGTGAAATTTTCAGAATCCGCTATACCTGCCAGATTTTCAAGTTTAATATCTCTGCTGTAAAACGGGTCGAAATTATCTATACAGGTTACATTGTGACCTTCCGCAAGCAGTCGCTCACAAAGATGAGAACCAATGAAACCGGATCCTCCAGTAACAAGCATTGACAAACCCGACACTAATAAGCTCCTTTGCCGGTTATTACAGCCGGAATAGTCTTGAGTAAAATTTTAAGGTCTCCCCAAACACCTTGGCTGCGTATATATTGCATATCTAATTCAACCTGTTCATTAAAGGGAATATCACTACGTCCGCTTACCTGCCAGATACAGGTTATGCCGGGTTTTATATGTAATCGCTTACGGTCTTCAAGAGAGTATTCAGCAACTTCCCGCGGTAAAGGTGGACGTGGCCCCACCAGACTCATATCTCCAAGTAGAACATTGTAGAGTTGAGGTAGTTCATCAATTGAGAATCTGCGAATGATACGACCGCTCTTAGTAATTCTTGGGTCTCTTTTCATCTTGAAAATCACCCCGTCACCGGATTCATTCTGCTTCAATATTTTATCTTTCAACTTCTCAGCATTGACAACCATTGAACGAAACTTGTAAAAATCGAAGAATCTGCCGTCTTTACCAACTCGTTTCTGCATAAAAAATACAGGTCCCGGATCTTCTAAATATATAACGATAGCCGTAAGCACGAAAACAGGTGATAGTAAAATCATCAAGACAGACGCGACAATTATATCCAGCACTCTTTTCAGACCGTAGGAAAATTTAACCATGAATTGCCACATCATTATTTTACGTAAATACTGACGCCTTTTTCCTTTGATACTGGAGTCGCTCAACTCTTTCATGAGCTTTTCGCGTAGCAGTTTATCTATCGCCATAAAGCCTCTATTGCCGATTTTTCCAGCGTAAAACACGGTACAGGAATAACGGATTACCAAGAATATAGCGTCGCCACATTCGTTCCGGCTCTAACATCAA
>JAIOTM010000049.1 GCA_021106755.1 Candidatus Cloacimonadota bacterium
CAGTAAGTGCTTCTTCCATTTTTCCGAAATCAGATAGAACATTACCTTTGCCGTTCCAGGGAGCAGCAAGTTTTGGGTCAATTTCAATAGCTGTTTTGTAAGCGGTAAGTGCTTCTTCCTTTCTTCCAAGATCACGTAGAATATTGCCCTTGCCGTTCCAGGGAGTAGCATCTTGAGGATCAAGTTTAATAGCTGTCTCGTAAGCGATAAGTGCTTCGTCCTTTCTTCCAAGATCATATAGAACATTACCTTTGCCGTTCCATGCCCAACTGAAATTCGGTTTTAATTTTATTGATTTTTCGAATTTTATTAAAGCACGTTTATACTTCTTCTCATTCCATAACAGACTTCCATATATATAATATGCTATTGCATTATCATTATCTTTTTCCAGAAAATTGCCAATAGCTATTTCTTTATCTTCACTATCTTCAATCTGTACAATTCTAACGAGTTCCTGCATTAAATCCGGTCTGAGAATATCCATATAGTCAAAGATGGCTTTGTATTGACTTTTTTTCATTTCCGAATAGGTTTGCCATTTCATATTTGTAAGGTGTTGGAGGAATTTACCTATTGTATCTCTGATTATTGAGTAACGGTGCAAATCTTTGATTAAATCGACAGAGGATAATCTTTTCAGATTTTCAATTTTTTTTTCAAGATTATCGTGCTTGTTACTCCAGTAATCAATGTAAATTTCTCTTTCTTCTGGTTGAGTGAATTTTGTACCTTTTAATATAATCGGCAGGATTTTTTTTTCAAAATCCTGCTCCTTGTATGTCTCAAGAACTTCGTACATACAATTGTATGACTTCAGATAGGAATCACTTATCAGCATCAACACGTATTCTGATTCATGCACGAGTTTCATAAATTCTGGGAATTTATCTTTATATTCCGTATCACGTTCATCCCGCAATAATCTGTATCCAACAGAAGCTAAAAGTGGTTTCAGGTCTTTGTCAATTCCATCGGCTATTTTACGATTTCTATGGCTATACGACAAAAACACATTCTTCATTTCCTGAGCCATGTTTACTCCAGATATGTTTTGTCAGCAAAAAGGTATGTAATTGCAATAATGGTCAATGTATTTTTTCAACCTCAGGAAAACCTCATCACAAATTTGTTGACATAGAAATAGCAACTCTCTTTATGAACAAACCCACATTATGCAGTGGATGTTCAAAAATAGCGGCAAACCTATGTGTCTGAAAGAACTGAAAAATTTGCTTCTGAATATTTTTAAATATGGGAAGAAATTTTTTAGTCCTTCAGCCTGCATATCTTTACTACTCTTTTCAAACTCCTTGCAAGACTCGGTGGATGGTTTACCATCAACCTTGACAGCACAAAATGGGTTAAAAGTATATTTTATGGTGAAGCATGGATAAAGAAAAACGAAAATACATAGGTATCCAAACCCGACTAAGTATCAGTATCGCTTCAAAGATGATACTTGTTTCCGGCATTATGCTTTTTCTTCTGTTTCTATTTGTGCGCAGGAATCTTCGTAATGAAATCCGCGAGCGACTGTTAGAAACGGTATCTATCGCGTCTTTGCAAATCAATGGAGACCTGCACGATATGATTGTACCTGAATCGGGGCGCGATTCCTATCAATACCAGCTCATCCTGAAAAATCTGAAAGCTATCAAGCAGGCTGGCAAGGGCATCAAATATGTTTACACGATGCGGGAAAATGGTAATGGGAATATCCTCTTTGTAATTGATGGCGACTACGATCCGGACAAAATCAATCCCGATATTGCGTTTATCTCAGAGATATATGACAATGCCAGTGAAAAACTCAAACAAGTATTTCCGACTCTGCAAAAACCCGTTACCGAGGATTTTTTCTATCATGTTGAAGACGACCGGATTCTTTCCGGCTACGCTCCTTTTTATAACTCACACGGACAGCGTAGCGGTGTTTTAGGAATGGACCTCGCCGCGTCACATGTTACCGAATGGGAACGGAAGTTCTTTGCTATTATAATGGGAATATTTTTAATTACAATCCCCGTATCCATTATTACCGGTTGGTACGACGGTAGAAAAATCGCTATACCTCTCAACAATCTGAAACACATGGCAGAGAGTTATCCTAACTACGACACCGAACACCTGCACGAGATTAATTCCGCCGATGAAGTTGGTGATTTAGCACGGGCGTTTTACAGTATGGCTCAACAACTCAGAATGAGTTTTGAAAAAATTGAGAATCAGAATTATTTTCTGAAACAGGAAATCGAAGTAAGAAGTCAGGCTGAAGCTAAGTTGGCAAATTATCAGAAAGAACTGGAAGGGCTTGTCGTTCAGCGCACTGCCGACCTGACAGAAAATCAAAGGCAATTACAAACACTTCTGGCGAATCTCCCCGGAATGGCTTACCGTCGGTACAACGACAAAGATTTGAATCTGGAATTCGCGAGTGAAGGCTGTAAACAACTCACAGGTTATGAACCCGATAAAATAATCAACAGTAAAGAGCTATCCTGGCACCACATCGTACATCCCGATTATCTGGAACACTTACAGAATGTTATGTCAAAAGCAATGGCGGAGAAAAAACCGTTTCAATGTGAGTACCAGATAATCCACGCCAACAAGAAAAATACGTGGGTATGGGAGCAGGGACGCGGTGTTTTCGGTGCTACAGGTGAATTAATCGCGATTGAAGGTTTTCTCTCAGACATATCTAACCGTAAACGAGCTGAGGAAGCATTGTTAGACAGCGAGCGCAAGTATCGTTATCTCGTTGAAAACATTAACGATGTTATATACTCCATCAATTCTGAGGGAATTATCACTTATATAAGCCCTCATTTCGAGACTCTGTCGGGATATACCCCGGAAGAAGCGATTGGACGCCATCTCGAAGATTTCATCTACGCAGACGATGTATTTGAAATGCGGCAGGCTATTGAAGAGACTTTATACGGCATGTTAGACACCTATGCCGAATTTCGGATTGTAGCTAAATCCGGGAAAATGGTCTGGACTTTGCTTCGAGGGCAAAACGAAGTGAATGCGGGAAGTTTTGTCGGTATGCGAGGTGTTTTTTCCGATATAAGTGAACTGAAACGAGCGCAGGAAGAGATGCTGGAAGCAAAAAACGAAGCAGATAAAGCCAACAAATCCAAAAGCATCTTTCTGGCAAATATGAGCCATGAAATCCGAACCCCAATGAACGCCATCCTTGGTTTCGCCGAAATTCTTGAGCGAAAAATCAAAGACGAAAGTTATGCCGGATATCTGTCCGCGATTACAGCCGCTGGAAAGAATCTTCTCAGCCTCATTAACGATATACTTGACCTGTCCAAAATTGAGGCGGGACGCCTGGAATTGCAATATGACGCGGTTAATCCCGGTACAATATTAGAAGAGATAAAGCAGATATTCCTGTGGAAAATTGCTGAGAAAGAGCTTGAATTCCAGATAAACATAGACAGAGATGTCCCTGACGCTATGATTTTAGACGAAGTCAGGTTGCGGCAAATTCTACTGAACGTGGTCGGTAACGCTGTCAAATTCACCGATCAAGGCTCTATTCTGCTTTCCGTGCGAATGCTTAAAATCAATACCGACCGCTCCAAAGCTGATATCGAATTCACTGTTAGGGATACTGGTATTGGTGTGGCAAATAATCAGCAAGAGAGAATTTTTGAAGCGTTCAGGCAACAGGATGGTCAGAGTAATTCCAAATACGGGGGTACAGGCTTAGGACTTGCCATCACCAGGCGACTCGTTAATATGATGAATGGCGAGATAAGTATTAAAAGCGAAAAAGGTAAGGGAAGCACTTTCCACATTCTTCTGAAAAACGTTACAATTGCTGCTTCAACCAGCAACTCCCTTGAGAGTGCCACTCTCGGAACCTCTCATGTCAGATTTACTGAATCTACCGTGCTGGTTGCCGATGATGTATCGACGAATCGTATCCTTATCCGGGGATTTCTGGATGGAACTCAGCTTACAATTATCGAAGCGACAAATGGACAGGAAGCATTTGAATTGACTCAGAAGCACCATCCTGATATAATTCTTATGGATATGAAAATGCCTCTCATGGATGGACTTGAATCTACCCGCAAACTAAAGCAGGACACGGATTTAAGAAATATCCCAATCATCGCGCTTACGGCAATGGCTATGAAAGAAGATAAAGAAGCAATATCCAAAGCTGGTTGCGATGGTTATCTGACCAAACCTGTGGGTATGGAAGATATTATATTTGAGCTTATGCGGTTTCTACCTTACACCACTGACTCCGCTGAACCAGAACTTCCAGAATCCGGACTTATCGTGCTTAACGAAAACCAGATTGCCAGATTGCCTGAACTCATAAGCAACATAGATAAAGAAGGAATCCCTTACTGGGAACGGATTAGTAAGACGCCTATTATCAGCAAGATACGAGGATTCGCTGAATCCATCAGCGAGATGGGAATGAAATTTGAAATTCCGATAGTAACCGTCTGGGGTAATAATCTTCTATCTCTGGCAGATTCTTTCGATGTGGAGAAAATGCAACAAAAAGTGAGTGAATTCCC
>JAIOTM010000395.1 GCA_021106755.1 Candidatus Cloacimonadota bacterium
AATCAGGGCGATAAACGTGCGGGGAGTAGCCAATCCTGAACCATTCAGGGTGTGAACAAATTCCGGCTTGCTCTCCGGTTTCCTGTACCTGATACTTGACCGACGTGCCTGGAAATCCAGGAAATTGCTGACAGATGAGACTTCTAAAAATTTCTCGCTTGCGGGAGCCCATACTTCAAGGTCGTAAGTAATGGCGGAAGCGAAACTAAGGTCGCCTGTAGCCAGTTTTGCTACTCGGTAATGCAAGCCCAAAGCCTGTAAAACAGCCTCTGCTTCACCTACCATTTCCAATAAGGCACCAGCGGAGTATTGAGGTTCCACTAATCGCACAATTTCCATTTTGTTAAACTGATGAACCCGCTGTAATCCTTTCGTGTCTTTTCCGTAAGAACCTGCTTCCCGGCGGAAACAAGGTGTAACAGTTGTCAATTTTACCGGAAGTTGTACGTGACGGAGAATTTCTCCCGCGTAGAAATTCGTTACCGGAACTTCTCCTGTAGGAATCAGGAACAGGTCTTCCTCATTGATATGATACATATCGTCTTCCATTTTGGGTAGTTGCCCTGTACCTGTCATTGCCTTACGATTTACAATATGCGGAACCACAAGCTCTGTGTAGCCATGGCGTTCTATTTGCATATACCGCATAAACTGAATAAGCGCGTGTTCCAGCAAGGCACCGTCTCCAACATAAACCGGAAAACCGGAACCGGTGATTTTCGCCCCGCGTTTCAGATCAACCAAATCATCGCACAGTTCTACCTGATTTTTTGGTTTGAAATTGAACGTTTTTGGTGTTCCCCATTCGCGAATGTACTCGTTAGAAGACTCGTCTTTTCCAATCGGTACTTCCTCTAATGGGATATTAGGTACAGTTAGCAACTGTTGATGAAATCGGCTTTCTAAATTACTCAACTCCGCGGAGAGTGTTTTTACCTTGCCGGCAACTTCCTGCATCTCAGACAGAGCAGAGGAGGCATCGGCTTTGGATTTTTTGAGTTGAGCTATTTCCTTAGAAACTTTATTCTGATTTGCTCTGAGTTCATCGAACTCAAACTGCACTTTTCTCTTTTGTTCATCTAACACGAGAAGCGCGTCAATATCGACATTTTCGTTTTTGTTAACCGTGCTGGTTTTTACAAATTCCGGGTTTTCCCGAATATATTTTATATCAAGCATTTGAACCTTTTCTGTTTATTTGCTAATGTCCGTAGCCGTGTTAATCATGCTTTTGTAATCGTCAATTTTCAAAGAAGCACCGCCAATCAGTGCTCCGTCAATGTCTTCCTGCGATAGCAGAATCTTTATATTCCCGGGCTTTACGCTTCCGCCATACAGTATCCTGATGTCATCTGCCGCATCCCCGTACTTTTTGCGTAGCTCTTCCCGGATAAATCGGTGAGTATCCTGTGCCATGTCTGGAGTGGCGGTCTTGCCAGTGCCTATCGCCCAAACAGGTTCGTAGGCTACAACAAGGTCGTGAGCATTATCGTAAGGGATGTTTTCCAGCCCTTCCCGAATCTGCTTTTCTAAAACAGTTTCTGTTTTTCGATTATTGCGCTCGACTTCCGTTTCGCCAATGCACATTATTGGCGTAATCTGGTGTTGTTGCACAATATTGACTTTGCGGTTGACCTGCTGGTTTGTTTCAAGGTGATATTTACGTCTTTCCGAGTGCCCCACAATGGCATACGCCACTTCAAGCGACCGTAACATTAAAGCTGAAATCTCGCCGGTATAAGCACCCTGTAAATGTTCACTAACATCCTGCGCGCCTATGCTGAACGAGCTTTCGTCAGCCAAATCGGTTGCCATTTCGAGATAAACAGATGGTGGACATACAACGACTTCAAGCTCGCTATAGCGGTCTTCATCCGCATTGAGGGTTTCGCTTAACTCGTCAAAAAAATCGTCACTTTCACCGAAATCTTTGTTCATCTTCCAGTTACCAACTATCATCAATCTTCTCATAGTCACCTCATAGTTTATTGGTTATTAACACCTTACGGAATGTAATGCAATATGATTGTTTCATTTACACAGAGAAAATCGTGCAGTGTCGCTATGAAACTCTTCTCTCCCGCTTCAGAAGGTGCTGTTACATAGTTTACACACATCCCGGAAGTATCCGTGGTCAATTGGCTAAACATGATATCGGTTTCTGATTGAGTGGACGAAAAATCAATTTCCATGTTCTTGTGAAGACCATTGAAACTGGTGAGTTGAATAGTGATAGCCGTTATAGTCGTTCCATCCGACGGTATATAATCAATACCGGGTGTAACTGTTATTGAAGGAACATCCCAGACCCAAATCTCTACCGACTCAGATTCATCAGCATCAATAGCGAGTGTAGCAGTAAGCATGACAGTTCCGAACATATTATTGCTGATAGCAAACGGAACATCCTTTATTCCGGTGCTGTCCACCCAGACATATTGTCTATCACCATCTACCCCGTTGTTGACAATTGTACCATGATCATGATTAAAATCAATATACACTTTGTAGGTATCAAGGTCGAGCTGACCAAACAGGCTGATACGAAGTGTGCTGTTATCTAAGTTCGCGCCTTCGTTCCAGAGTGTGTCAGGTGTTGCCCAGAAGTGAAGTTCGGGGATATTTCCGCCACGTTCATCGCAACCGGAAAACAACAATAACCCGGCAAAAGCAAATAGAAAGATTAACCAGCGCATATTATTCCGAGTCTATACTTTTAATTGCCTGAGAGGCTTCGGATTTGTATTTTCCGTTACTGGCAAGGCGTTGATATTCGGTTTTTGCTTCGGCATTATTGCCAAGCTGTCTCATGCTACGTGCTTTATAGATAATAACGTCGTTATCTTCTTTGCCCTTTTTCTTTAACAAATTTGCCATTTCCAACGTACTGTCATAATTACTGGCTTCGTAGTACATTATCATTAATTTCTTGGCTATATTGTTCTTAAACTGAGTGCCTTCAATACTTTTGCGGTAATATGAAATAGCCCTGGAAGTACTTCCTTTGTCCTCGTAGTATTTACCTAACTTGAGGGCGACATTGCTACAATCCGCACCAGGTCCTTTCTCATCCATAAACTTGATGTAGTTTTTAATCGCGTTGGTCCAGTCACCCTTTTCCTCGAAACAAATGGCTATTTTTTTTGTATTAGATGAAGTAGAGCGGATAGCCTGAGCTTTCTGGTACCATGTAATTGCTACATCCCAGTTCTTTTTCTTTTTCTGATTACTGGCAATTTTTCGAATGTATTTGTTCTGAGTGTTTTTATCTAATTTTGCAATTAACTGCTCCGCTCGTACCAGATTTTCTTTCTTCAGACCATATACCTGAGCCATATTTTGAATAATAGCTTTATCATCAGATTGTACTTTGAGGTATTCTTCACCCATTTGCACGGCCTTGTCGTAATTCTTTGCATACAGGTAAGCATCAAAACTTCTTTTCAGAGAAGCGTTAACATTTTTTGTCATCGGCTTGTCTTTTGTTGCTACTTTTTTATAAAGCTTCCAGGCTTCTTCAAATTTTTACCCCGCCTGCGCGTATTTCTTTGCCTCATAGAGCTTATTCGCTTCATTGTACGTATCAGACGCCTTCTTTTCTTCAGGTTCTTCAGCCACTAATACAGTCAGCAACATCGCGAACAACATTATAATAACGATATATTTCATTATTTCCTCCAAATTTTTTCCATTTTACAGGCATCGGAAATCATGTCAATTACAATTCGCAACATCTCTCAAACATTCCCCTTTGAAAGGAGACAATTCGCAGAATATGGGAGTAACTTAAACATGATTTTCTGTCGTTCCAGTTTACCTCTACAGGATTAGATAATTCTCAAATCGAAACGAATCATTTGAAAAAAAAAACGATGCTCATTAAGATAAACGCAGAGATGGTTCAATTCGCAACAAAAACCATGACTTCTGGTAAAGAATCACCCTCGTGGATGATAGAGTGCATGCTCTTCTTTAAGGTGTGCCAGATCTATGTTAGTGTATATCTGGGTTGTGTTGATACTGGCGTGTCCCAGCAGTACCTGAATAGTACGCAGGTTAGCTCCGTTTTCCAGTAAGTGGGTGGCAAATGTATGCCGAATCGTGTGAGGAGACACAGCTTTTGTAATACCAGCCTCTTCAGCCTTTTTGCGAAGCATTTTCCACACTCCCATCCGGGTAAGCCCTTTGCCGGAGCGGTTAAGAAACAGTACATCTGTCATTTTCCCTTTGCGAAGCCGGTCGCGGTATGTTTCAATATATGTCCTGACAAAGTCCACCGACTGCTCCGCTATCGGAACGAAGCGTTGCTTACGACCTTTTCCGGTTACTTTCAACATTCGCCGTTTCCACTCAATGGAGTGCATAGTAAGGGAAATAGTTTCTGAAATCCTGATACCGGTCGCGTACATCATTTCCAGCATTGCTTTGTTGCGCCAGTCGAGAGGAGTTTTCAACGCCAACCCATCGAGAAGAGTGAATATCTCATCATTCGACAAAGCGTCAGGTAGATGTCTGGGAGCTTTTACTGACGGAACCAGCACGAAATCCGCGTCAGTTTCTATCTCCTCTTCTGTCAGGAATCCATAAAAAGATTTCAGGGAACTTCGTTTACGGGCAATACTTTTGAAGGATAATCCATGTGTCTGCAATTCAACGAAAAAATTGATTATTTCCTGAGTTTGAGCCTTTTCAATCGGCTTTTGAATATAATCCAGATACTGGGAAATATCGGTAATATAGCTCTCTACCGAAAGTGGCGACAACCCCTTCTCGACTTGCAGATAATAGAGATAACTTCCGACAAGTGCCCGGTTATGAGAATCAGCTATTGAATCGGTAAGTGCCATTAAACCCATTTTGTGCTGTTGGAGTTTGAAAAGAGTGGTAAAGATATGTAGGCTGAAGGACTTAAAAATTTCTTCCCATATTTAAAAATATTCAGAAGCAAATTTTTCAGTTCTTTCAGACACATAGGTTTGCCGCTATTTTTGAATATCCACTGCATAATGTGGGTTAAATATCACTGGACTGGTAGTTTGGTGCTTCCTTTGTAATGGTTACATCATGGGGATGACTCTCTTTGAGTCCGGCAATGGTAATCTCAATAAACTTAGCTCTATTTCGAAGTTCAATAATCGTTCCCGCACCAGTATAGCCCATTCCTGCACGTAAACCACCAATCATCTGGTAGAGGAAATCGGTGAGATTTCCTTTGAATGGTATCATACCTTCAATGCCTTCCGCCACAAGCTTCTTCTCGTCAGTTGTATCCTGAAAATAGCGGTCGCTGCTTCCTTTTTTCATAGCACCAATAGAACCCATACCACGGTAAACCTTAAAACGTCTGCCGTTGTAGATAATTGCCTCGCCTGGGCTTTCCTCTGTACCCGCGAGAAGAGAGCCGAGCATAACTGTGTCTGCCCCGGCAGCCAGTGCTTTTACAATATCTCCCGAAAACTTTATTCCACCATCCGCGATAATAGGGATGGAGTGCTTTTTGCAAATGGAATATACATCCATAATCGCTGTTAGCTGAGGTACTCCAACCCCCGCCACAATCCGCGTTGTACAGATAGAACCAGGACCGATACCTACTTTCACAGCGTCCACACCAGCATCAATAAGCTTTTGAGCAGCTTCGGACGTTGCAATGTTTCCCGCGATTATATCAACACTAAGCTTTGATTTTAACTGTTTAACAGCGTTAAAAATATTAATGTGATGCCCGTGAGCGGTATCAACCACAATAACGTCCGCTTTGTTAGCAACGAGTTCCTGAGCACGTTCTATAAAATCGCCTGTAACACCAACTGCCGCGCCGGAAAGCAAGTGTCCCTGATTGTCTCTGGCGGCATTAGGGAAAGAGATATTTTTCTCAATATCCATCACCGTGAGAAGTCCAACCAGTTCATCGTTATTGTTTACTACCGGAAGCTTTTCAATTCGGTGCTCATGCAGAATGTGTTTTGCTCCCTCAAGCGAAGTACCGGGGCTTGTTGTGATTAGCTTGTCTCTATGAGTCATCAGTTCGTGAATTTTTTTGTCAAGATTAGTCTCGAAACGTAAATCGCGGTTGGTTAGAATTCCTACTAACTTCTTGCCTTCCACAATTGGGAAGCCGCCAATGTTGTACTTGTTTTTCAAAGCAACTGCGTCGCGTATGCTTGCGTCAGGTGAAAGTGTTATTGGCTCGGAAATGATACCGCTTTCGTAGCGTTTCACTTTTAAAACTTTATCCGTCTGTTCTTCAATGCTCATATTCTTATGAATTATTCCGATTCCGCCTTCACGGGCAATTGCTATTCCCATCCTGCTTTCGGTTACTGTATCCATTGCGGCACTTAGAATTGGTATGTTCAGCCTTACGCGATTTGTCAGTCTGGTGGAAATATCAACTTTAGCTGGTAAGACGGAAGATTCACGCGGAATAAGAAGAAGATCATCGAAGTTGTAGCCTTTAGAAATGTGCAACTCCATAGCAACCTCTTTTTCTTTTAAACATTTTCAACAACACTTCTTTTTGTCAAGAGACAAATACAATTTGACACAATAACGGCATTTTTCAAAAATTGGTTACTATCTTAAAAATGATATGGCTGTTTGAAATAGAAGAAGGAGGTATTAGTGAATACCAAAGATAAACGGATATATAGGTTCGGCAACGGTAGCGCGGAAGGCAACGCGAAAATGAAAAACCTGTTAGGCGGAAAAGGGGCTAATCTCGCGGAGATGAACCGCATCGGCGTTCCGGTTCCTGCTGGTTTCACCATCACGACTGATGTGTGTACCGAGTTTAATAAAATCGGAAAGGAAAAACTCACCAAACTGTTGCATTCTGAACTCAAAAGTGCTATCGTGCACATCGAATCGGATATGCAGGCAAAATTTGGAGACGCGAAGAATCCACTACTTGTTTCGGTACGTTCCGGTGCCAGAGTCTCAATGCCAGGGATGATGGACACAGTTCTCAATCTTGGTTTGAACGACACAGTCGTGAAAGGCTTAATCGCGAAAACGGGAAATGAGCGTTTCGTCTGGGATTCCTACCGCCGCTTTATCCAGATGTACAGCGATGTAGTTCTTGGGATGAAACCAGCCTCGAAAGAAGATATTAATCCTTTTGAAGAAATTCTTGAAGAAGTGAAAAATACGGCTGGTGCTGAAAGTGATATTAATCTCACGGCTGAAGACCTGCAAAAATTAGTAAAACTGTTCAAAAACAAAGTAAAAAAAGAGATTGGCAAAGACTTTCCTGATGACCCGTGGGAACAACTTCAGGGTGCGATTTACGCTGTATTCGGAAGTTGGAACACTAAACGGGCAATCTACTACCGTCAGCTTAATAAAATACCTAATGACTGGGGAACTGCCGTTAACATACAGGCAATGGTTTTCGGCAACATGGGTGAGAACTCCGCTACTGGTGTAGCTTTCACGCGGGATGCCGCTACCGGAGAGAATATTTTTAACGGTGAGTTCCTTATCAATGCTCAGGGCGAAGATGTTGTCGCCGGAATTCGCACTCCACAGCAGATTACTGTTGAAGGTGCCAGACGCTGGGGCATATTAGCTCAGGTAGCAGAGGAAGAGCGAAAAGTGAAGTTTCCTTCACTCGAAGAAGCGTTTCCCGCTGTTTACAAAACTCTGTTTAAGATTCAAAAGAAACTCGAAGAACACTACCGTGATATGCAGGATATTGAATTCACTATTCAGGATGGAAAGCTCTGGTTATTGCAAACCCGCTCAGGAAAACGCACTGGCGCGTCTATGGTAAAAATTGCTATGGATATGCTGGAGGAAGGCTCTATTACGGAGAAAGAAGCTATTTTGCGTGTAGAACCCAATCGCCTGAACGAACTTCTGCATCCAGTATTTAAGAAAAACTCGCTGAAGCATTCCAAAGTTATAGCTAAAGGACTGCCAGCCTCCCCTGGAGCCGCAACCGGACGAATTGTGTTCTTTGCCGATGACGCGGAAGAATGGGCTGAAGCTGGTAAAAAAGTTATACTTGTAAGAATCGAAACGTCGCCGGAAGATTTGAGTGGAATGGATGCCGCGAAAGGAATTCTTACCGCGCGAGGTGGAATAACCTCTCATGCCGCAGTAGTTGCCCGTGGTATGGGTAAATGCTGTGTCTCAGGTGCCGGGGCTATAAAAATCAGTTACAAGCAGAGAACGATGACTGTGGGAGAACAGGTGTTCCAGGAAGGTGACTGGATTTCCCTGAATGGTTCTACCGGTCAGGTTCTGAAGGGTAACGTAAAGACTGTTGACCCGCAACTCAGTGGTGATTTTGGTAAATTAATGAAGCTTTGTGATAAATATACAAAAATGAGGGTTCGTACTAACGCGGACACACCCAAAGATTCTAAAGTAGCGCGAGAATTTGGTGCTATCGGTATTGGACTATGTCGCACAGAGCACATGTTCTTCGCGAGTGAACGCATTCTCGCGATACGCGAAATGATTCTCGCCTCAGATACTGAAGGACGTATCCAGGCTCTCAACAAATTGTTGCCTATGCAACGCGAAGACTTTGAAGGTATTTTCGAAGCTATGGACGGACTACCCGTTACAATTCGTTTATTGGACCCACCTTTGCACGAGTTTGTTCCTCAGGAACCGGAGAATCAGAAAGCTCTGGCAAGGCAAATGGGAATTCCTACTAAAAAGGTCAGGGAAAAAGTTCAGGCTTTGGAGGAAGTTAACCCAATGTTGGGACACAGGGGATGCCGTTTAGGAAATACATATCCGGAAATTACCGAGATGCAGACCAGAGCAATCATTGAAGCTGCCCTTAATGCTGAAGCTAAAGGAATTGACGCCCAGCCGGAAATCATGGTTCCGCTCATCGGAACGAGTGAAGAATTTCGGATGCAGGAAGCAATTATTGAAGCAACTGCCGAAAAAATTTTCGCGGAGCGAAAGCAACGGATTAAATATCTAATCGGTACTATGATAGAAATTCCCAGGGCAACACTTATCGCTGGCGAAGTTGCAAAAACCGCTGAGTTTTTCTCATTTGGCACAAACGATTTGACCCAGATGACCTTTGGCTACTCACGCGATGATATTGGCAAATTCCTGCCTATCTACCTGAAAAAAGGAATCCTTAAAGTTGACCCATTCGAAGTGCTGGATCAGGAAGGTGTTGGTCAGTTAGTGAAAATGGGAACAAAACGTGGTCGTTCTACCCGTCCCGACTTAAAAGTAGGTATCTGCGGTGAACACGGTGGTGAACCAAGCTCAATTAAATTCTGTCACAAAATAGGCATGAACTATGTAAGCTGTTCTCCCTATCGGGTTCCTATTGCCCGACTTGCCGCAGCCCAAGCCGCTTTGGAAGACGAATAAGCAAACTATGCGGGCGGTTCCGCGGAATCGCCTGTTTTTTGTAGTAACAATAAAAATAAAAGTCGTTTAATTACTTGAAATATGATATATTATCGAAAAAATAGAGGTTTGAATGAACGGTACAGTAAAATGGTTTAATAAAAATAAGGGCTACGGCTTTATTATCACAGAAGATAACAATGAATTTTTTGTTCACTGGAAATCAATCGTCACAAAATCGCCTTCTGAACTTAAAATCCTTGAACAGGACGAAAAAGTGCAGTTCGACACGATAGAAACCGACAAGGGTACTCAGGCTATCAACGTTATTCGTCTGAATCCCCAGCTATAAACGTGTCTGGCATCCCGCATGCCGATACAGCCCGAAACAGCTTCTTACCAACAGTTGTCAGAGACATCAGCACCACTGCTATTAGTTTCTCAGCCGTTGGCAAAGAATTCTAAGCAAGTACTTTCTCATCCACTTGATGTTATCCTCATTTCAGGGGATGCTTATGTAGATCATCCTTCGTTCGGTACGGCGGTTATCGCTCGTTGGCTTCAGGCACATGGCTATTCTGTTGGCATTATCGACCAACCCGATGTAAACAATCCCGAAAGTTTTACCTGCTTTGGTAAACCCCGACTCTTCTTCGGTATCTCTGCGGGGAATGTGGATTCAATTGTCAGCCACTACACCGCTCAGAGAAAGCTTCGACACGATGACCCTTACTCCCCAAACGGCATGGCAGGAAAAAGACCGGATCTGGCAACGATAGTTTATTCTCAGATGATTCGCCGGACATATAAGCAAAGCACTATTGTGCTGGGTGGTATCGAAGCCAGCTTACGGCGTATCCCTCACTTCGATTTTTATTCTGGGAAAATCCGAAACTCCATCCTTTTCGATTCCAGAGCTGAAATTCTGGTCTATGGTATGGGAGAACGGGCGATAGTCGAAATTGCCAGACGAAAATCTAAAGGAACATCTCTCAATGGAATCCGTGGCACAGTGGTGTCTGTTTCTGAGAAGCCTGAATCCTGCATTGAACTTCCCGACTGGCAGACAGCCAGACAGCCTGATGGATTTTATCTGCTTACTCGTGAGTTTCACGCCCATTTCCGCGAAAATAATCTATCGCAACCTTTTGCAGGACGTTTTCTTTTGCATTATCCACCAGCCGAACCGCTTTCGCGAAGAGAGATGGATAAGCTCTATCTTATGCCATTCTCACGAAAACCTGCCCCCAAATACAAGGGCATGAGTATCCCCGCGTGGGAACAAATCCGCAAATCAATTACAGCCCACCGCGGCTGTTTTGGCGGGTGTCATTTTTGCGCGATAGGCTTGCATCAGGGAAAGACAATCCAGTCGCGTAGTATTAACTCTATTTTATATGAAATGGGGCAGATTCAATCGGTAGCGGGAAGTAACACTCAAATTAGTGATATTGGCGG
>JAIOTM010000227.1 GCA_021106755.1 Candidatus Cloacimonadota bacterium
ATAATGAGACCAGATCAAAACCATTTAATTGGACATACGATGGAAAATAATTTCACCGCCTATTTAGGACTCTTTACACTAGTTACTTTCGCTGTTTTGAGCCTTCATCAACAGGTAACATGCAGTGGTCTTTCCATTTGACGGTCATACAGGCAGTTATGAGCCTCGTGAATTAGAGCAAACAGCCGTAACTCACCTTCCTGACGGTCTCCAATATGCCACCTTTTTGGCACTAATAGAACCGATGTTGGTATTTTATGCCATCTGGTTACTCTAGTTACTATCGATTTAAAGCTTTGAAGGTTCGTCTCTTGCAACCTGTCTGGAGCGAGAGTAACTATTTGCCAAGGGGCTGGCATTTAATAACCAACTCATTCCACCTGTTCTTTGCAACAACTGGTGTAAATATACAAGAGGTAATCCCTGCTAAGATTCAGATAGCGGGTCTTCAGAAGCAAATTATCAAAAGGATAGTTGAGTTCTTACAATTCTTTCAATAACTCGCGTACTGCTCTTTGTAATTGAACATCATCATCCGTTAACATCTGCTCTGGGGTTGGGTCAACAAAAATATCAGGAGTCGCGCCCTTTCCTTCCATAGTGGGACCTGGTTTTCCATCTTTGTCCATAAAGTACCAGCCACTACGGGGCATACGCATACTGGAGCCATCTATAAAGTTGATTGACGAGGTTCCAATCACAGAGCCACTGGTGGGCATTCCCACCACTTTTCCCAGCTTGAGATGTTTAAATAGATGCGGGAATATCTCCGCATCGGAAAACGAGTCTTCATTTATCAGGAGAATAACTGGCTTCTGCCATATCTGCCTTGGTGTAACGTTCTTTTTTGTTTTATATGTCCGACTGGAACTATAGGCATAACCCTGTTTCTGAAATATGCTGAGTATCTTATCGTGAGTGTGCCCACCGCCATTATTGCGAAGATCAAGCACTAACGCTTCTTTGTCGTAGTTTTCGCTCCACAATCGTTCATAGAAGTCTTCAAAACTGCTTTCGCTCATTCTGCGTATGTGGATATAGCCAATCCTGCTGTTTGAAAGCTTGTCTGTCTTTCGTTTACGCTCTGCTGTCCAGTCATCATAATAGAGGTCGTAATCCGAACTCAAGCCTTTAATAGTTATTACTTTTACGCTGTCTGAAGTGTCGATTTCCAGTTCAATCTTTTCGCCAACCTGATTCACCAGCAAAGGCATTAACGGGGTGGTGCTATCAAGATTAGTACCATTTACAGAGAGTAGCACATCCCCGGCTTTAATCCCGAAAGGCTTCGATAATTTACTGCCACTAGAAATTTTGGAAAAGCGAATTCCCTTTCGGGTATAGTCTTTATAGTCAAACTCGCAACCCAGTGTCGCGACAGGGAGCCATTTATTTCCACCACTTTTGCGGGGATAAAAGCCAGTATGTGAGGCGTTTACTTCGCCTATCATCTCATCAACAATGGCTTCTAACGCGTTAATTCTGTCCACATAGGCAAGATAGGGCAGTAGTTTCTTTTTCAGCTTTTTCCAGTTAACGCCTTGCATTTCCGGATCGTAAAAGCTTTTCCCGAACTCCGTCCATACCCGGTGGAAAAGCCAGCGATTAACAGCAGTCTCGTCGTATTCGTAAAAAAAGTCGTTGCTGTACTTTTTGATTTTTCCCGATTTTGGATTCAAAGAGCAGAGTCGCCCGCTCTTTATGTAGAAAAACAGACCGGATTCTTTGTTATATTCAAATTGTTTAATCGTTTTTTTCAGCGTTTTCAGCGATTTATCGTTCTTGCCGAAATAGTTTACACTACGTAAATCGTAGGTTTCATCGTTATTGTTTACATAGTATATTAAAGAGTCATTCTTAACCACTTCGACCCAGTTATAGCCTTCTTTTTCAACAATGGGGGTAATACGGTTTTTCATATCATCCAAGTCAATTTCAAGCTCTTTTATGTCCTTCTTTCTGGGTGTTTTTTTCTTGTTCTTTTTGTTCTTGTCATCATCTTTATCATCTGTATCATTTTTATCTTCTTTCTCTTCCGCGTAACCATCCAGAATATCTTTCCAGTAGTCTTTCGCGTAAGGGAAATCATCTTTAGCTTGTAAATCCAGTCGATAGATATCCCCTTTCATCGTAATAAAAGCGGAGGCGTTGTCTTTACCCCACTCTAAGCCGCTGAACCATGAATTGTGAGTGAAAAGCGGCTTACTTTTTTCTGTTTCAAAGTCATACAGGTTGAGAGTATAAGTATAGATGTCGTTGCGTGTAGTGCGATAAAGAGCGTAACGAAGATCAGGATGAATAGAGAACCCGGTGCTGACTTCACAGTCATCTATCAGCGATTTCACTTTTGTATAGGTGCTGTCTATCATCGCTACAAGGTATCGGTCTTCACCATCTGAATAATGGATTATAAGGTTATCGCCAGGCTGAGTATAATGGAATTCTACATATTTGCCCTTAAACCAGTTAACTGACTCGATTTTGTCTTTCTCGGCGATATTAACCTTAAATAGCTCAGGATGTCCATCCACCATTTTACTAAAGAAAATGGTCTGGTTATCATCCATAATACTGATGTCGTCAATTCCCTGCTGGTCGTGAGTTAACTGAAGCGTTTCACCGCCTTCTAACGGAACAGCGAATAAATCGAATTTGTACTGAAAAGCGACCCATTTGCCATCGGGCGATACACTATATTGCTTAAAATCGTTTACCCGCTTGCTCCGCTTCCGTGTCTCTTTGTAAATATCCTGATTAATTGTAATATCAATGAGTCTGGTTTTGCCGGTTGACGCGTCATAAATACCCAGGCGGTCGAAGTACTCATATACAACGCGGTTAGTAGTGGAAACACTCAAATCGCGGGGGGAAAAAATATCCTTGAAGTAAGTACACTGCACTGGATTCTCGAAATCACCGTTGTCTGCCCGAAATATCTGAAAGCGGGTTCCATCTGAAGCCGCGTAGTAAACAGATTTACCATCGCTACTGTACTGGGGATACCGCTCTGTAAGTTCTGTATTAGTAAGCTTTGTATATTTCTGCGATTTTATATCGTAACTCCAGAGTTCGCCATTGGTGCTACCTCTGTATTTTTCTCTGTAAGGTTTACCACGCCGACAAAAAACGATTGTCTTGTTATCTGGCGATAAAGTAGAAAAACTATCACCGAATCCAGCTATCTCCCTCGGTCTTTTCATTGACGGAGCATCAGGATTACCTACCGGAACTTTATAGAGAGCGGTTCTTTGTCCGGGTCTGTTTTTCGAAGCCAGCAGGGAGCGACTGTCCTTATACCAACCTATCATGGTCATTTCTTCCGCGCAAAGTTTAGTCGCGGTGCCGCCACTG
>JAIOTM010000375.1 GCA_021106755.1 Candidatus Cloacimonadota bacterium
GATAACGAAACTTTTGACCAGATTGCCCGGATGCAACTTGATCCTGATTTTGAGAGTAAAACGGAGATTGAACAACAACGTCTGCTACGGACACCCAGTCGGATTGAAGAAATCCTGAAAGAAGTTTTTACGGATGAAGGTAAAGTGCTTAATCGAGTTCGGGAAACTGATAATTGGTCAGATAAGGATATGGAAGAAGCTATATCTCGTATTGAAAAAGGACTTACCCGCTTAGAGAATGGGAAACTTGACGAATATGGACAAAACGTACATGATGGATTGTACGAAATATTAGGAGAACTTTATGGCAAACAATCAGAACGTTCCAGCATGGTTCGAGTTTCTGGCAAAATGCCTGCCGGAACAACCAAAAAGCAACTTGTGGCGAAACTCCCGGAAAGCGATAGAAGCAAAAAGACTGCAAGAAAAGCAGTCGAAAAACAAATCACATCAAGAAAAGAAATAGAGACAATACTTTCTGATGTTGAGATTTCCGAATATGATGTTCCACAATTCGCAGAAGATAATAACCTTAATGTAAACGTTTCAATTGAGATTTACCGTCAGATTGTGAGGGGACGCAGAGAGACTGCCGGTGAAGGTAATCAGGATCCGAGTCGGACTCCCGTTATCGGGAAAAAAGATGTAGCATGGACTGAGGATAACGAAGAAATAGAATACCAGTGGCAGGTTGTTGAAGCTTCTGATTTGGTTCCAAGCCACACAACCGAGTTGCAGGAGAATAAGAATTATCCGCAGGCACTTCAACCGCGTGACCGAAGCAGAACCGGGATGAAAACACAGATAAATAAAATAAGTAATAACATTCGTCCGGAGTTTCTTGGATACTCACCAAAAGTTGGTGACGGGGCACCAGTGATAGGACGTGACCTGATAGTTGAAAGCGGTAACGGGCGTACAATCGCACTTCAGAAAGCATACACGGATAATGCTGAGACTATTGACGGTTATCGAAGCTATGTTAATAAACAAGCTGAATTGTTGGGATTTGATCCCGCTGAAGTTGCTGAATTTAATAATCCGGTTTTGGTACGTAAACGACTTTCGGATAAAAATTCAGTTGATTTTGCCAGAAAAGCTAATGTTTCTTCGATCGCATCCATGAGTAATACTGAAATTGCCCAGAGTGATTCGGATAAACTTACCGCCGGATTATTAGATGTATTTGAACCGGGTAAAAACGGTAATATTTTGGTTTCAGACAACAGGAGATTTTTGAAAGGCTTTATGGATCAGATAATTGAGCCAAGCGAACAGAATAAATATACAACCGGAGAAGGACAATTTAACCAGAAATACATTGATAGAGTACGCAACGCAGTATTTTATTATGCTTACTCCGGTGCTAAAGGGGTCGCGCTTTTAGAGAAAATGGCTGACAGTACCGATAATAACATAAAAAACATTACTAATGTTCTTACCGCAATTGCTCCCAAAATAACTAAATTAAAAAACATGATTGCTACAGGGAATCGACATAATCTTGATATTTCGGACAATATTACCAATTCGGCTGTTAAATATATGGATTTGCGAAATGAAGGAAAATCGGTGGAAAACGAATTTTCCCAAACAAATTTATATGAAAACATCACTAATATTGACCGTCAATTATTACACACATTTGAAAAATATAAAAATAGTCCGAAAAAGTTATTTAAAGTTCTTGAAGGATATTTTAAGCTTGTTGACGCTGAAGGTAATCCCAACCAGAAAGAATTATTTGAGGCGGCTTTATCGAGTGAAACAGAGTTACTGCAACTTGCTAATGAATTGGTTGATAAAGGTCTGGATATTTATGATGATGATACACCAAGTTATTTGCTTCCGAAGTCAAAAACAATTATTGAGAAAGCTTTTCAAAAGTTTTTGGGGAATCCGGCCTTTGAAATTGTAGATGGAAATCCGAATCATCCTGAAATTGATAGAATTGTAAAAAGCATTACCGGAAAGAATATTATATGGTTTAAGGATACTATTGACGGAGTTCATTTCAAAGGTAGGATTTATCTGAATATTGATAATTCCCAGCCGCTTGATTTTGTCGCGAAACACGAAGCTACTCACCACGCGTTTAAGCAACTTACAAATATCGAGCAGGAAACATTGATTGAGTTATCGAAAATGATACTGGGAACTGAATATGATTCGATGATTGAAGAATATATTGAGCGGGGTTATTCAGAGAAACAAGCACCGGAAGAATTTCTTGCGGATTACGCGGCTACTCACCTTAACGATGCTACATTCTGGAAGACTTTAGCGAATAATAACCGTAGCCTGTTTGATCGATTTTTTGAGTTTATTAAGCAGGTATTTGATAGATTTACAGCCTATTTAGAGAAATCGGAAAAAGACAGTCCATATTTGAAACAAAACCTTGCGTTGACAAAAACTCTTACCGAAATGATTGGTAAGAGCATAGAAAGCGAAATATCAGAAAATAATTTAATTTCTCAGAAGAAAAAAGCACCTCTCAGTTTTTCGATGATGCAACCAAATCCAAACATAAAATTAGTAAGAGCTAAATTGCAATACTGGGTTTCTTTAGATGCGGGGGACACCTTTATCTTCGCAAATAAAGAGCATACGATTAAATACAAGCGAAAAGAATCTTTAACTACCACAGACGGGGTTATCTATAAGGTTTCGGAGCTAACAGGCGTTAAATCTGATGTAATTAGAGCAGAGATGAATAATGCTTTGCTTGAAAAAGGAAACAGGTTGAAGAATGCTATTGTTAAATTGAAAAAATTGAATGCACCGGATAAAAATGGTACCGCTACTGTCTCGCGTAAAGAATCTATCCAGAAACAGATTCTGCAATTAGAAAAAGGATATAAGATTGGTAAACTTAATCAGAGGGATAAGCTTCTTCTGCTGAAAGATGAGATTATCCAATACGCCCGGGAAAATTTGCCACCAACGGATTTATCCAAAGGGTATGTAGTGCGAATTATGCAGGCACTTGCGAAAGCTGATAATCCGCGAAAAGTAAAAAACGCTATGAAAAGTATTGACGCTGTTTATGAATCGGCTGAATCCACTACCATCCGGCGTAAGATTAAGAGGCTTCTGGAAGTATATCAGCCGGGAAAACGAAGCGGGCGTTTGCTTGGAACTACGCTGACGGAAAATCAGTATAAATCTTTGGATATGGTGCGTGAAGCGATTAAGATGGACGCGGCTAACGTTAAAGAGCGTGTATTTGATGCGTTTGAAGAAACAGATGATCCTGACTTCAATACTCTTAATCGATTAAAATATTATGAAACATTTTCTGACATCTATAATAAAACCTATTATGAATTAATGAAAGCTCATGATGAGATTCTCAGTATTATCCAGACCGGGCGAATGGAGCATGAAAAAAGAGAATTTGAACGCAGGAAATTGATGGATATGTACCGCCAAAAAGTTATTGATATCGCCAGTGATGGTAGAGGTGTTTTAACAGAAGATGAACTTAGCGCGTTGGGTCTCGGTAAAAAAGAATGGTGGTTGAATGCTTTTGATAATGGTATGCAGAATTTAGAATATCTATTTGATAAAATGGAAGTGAAGGATAAGACTACGGGTCCGATGAAAGGTTGGATTACCAAGCATTTTTCGGAGCTTGCGTACAAAGCTACCGAAGCGGAAAAGAAAGACATTTCAGATACTGTGCAGAGTCTTGTTAAAAAGCATGAGGAAATATTTGGCGTTAAAGGGCGTAAATTAATAAAGCTCAATAATAAATTCCGTAATGAAGTTTCAACTGATATTACGATTAATATTCCAGGAAAAAACACAACTTTAGAAGACCTTGAAGCTCTTTACGGTAAAGGGACACAGTTGCCGGATTCCAAAATTATAAAGCTGAAAATTTCGCAGGATGAAGCGTTAGAATACTGGATGAAATACCAAGACCCCAGTTTGCATGAAACATTTATGTGGATGGGTTATTCCGCTCAGACTATTGCCGAATTAGAGAAATTTATTGATCCGCGATTATTGAAATGGGGAAAATGGTTGCTCAATAATTATTATCAGGATTCTTATGATCCAATCAATAAGGTCTATGAGGAAATATATTA
>JAIOTM010000453.1 GCA_021106755.1 Candidatus Cloacimonadota bacterium
ACCTTGCGCATTTCTTCAGCAAAATCGGGTAACAATGGAACATCTTTACCATTAGCGAGTACTCCGGGATACTCTGGACGGGTACGCTCCATTGGTACATTCCACGTTTCCGTGTCAGGATCGCACGGATATAGCAACCAGGAACGGTCTGCCTCAAAGATTTCAAGAATCATCTGCAATACATCCGACATCATCTGTTCCATATCAATTGATTTCTGAATAACATTATCAACCCTATCCAGATTCTCATGAAAACGCAGGTGGTCAGCATGCTCCTGCTCTGCTTGTTTCCTCTCTGTAATATCGGTTTGGGTTCCAAACATCAGTAGCGGTTTGCCATCGTCGTCCCAGGACATCACTTGCCCGGAATCAAGAACCCAAATCCAATTACCATTCCGATGCTTCATTCTGAATTCGGAACCGTAGAATTGTGTTTTTCCCTCGAAGTGATTCTTTAAGAGCTTGTTACTTCGTTGTAAGTCCCCTTTATGGCAGAGATTGTTCCATGTTTCAATTGAGACAGGTAATAGTTCTTTAATAGTATATCCTAACATTTCCGCCCATCTTTCATTAAAAATAATGTCTCCTGTCTGGACATTCCATTCCCAGGTACCAATGTTTGTTCCCTTGATAATGTTCATAAGACGACTACGTTCATCCTGTAGATTCGTTTCTAATGACTTAAGGTCTGACTGATCAAAGATATAACCACGAATTTCAATAAGTGTATCACCATCCCAGACAAATTTAGTAAAATCATAGAACCATCGGTATTCACCATTCTTTAGTCGCAATCGGTACGATTGCTCAAATGTGGCGTTATGATTTTCCATGTGATAAGCTACTTCGCGTCCAAGCCTTTTCAAATCATCCGGATGAATCAATGAAGCATACAGAAAAGATGGATTTGTCATCTCGGCAGGTGTATATCCCAAAATCTCGGTACAGTTTGCGGAAACATAATTAACAGGACCATTATGAACTGGAGACCAGATAATTGTTATAACCGGTCCAGATGAAAACAGATTACGTTCCTCTTTGAGTACTTTCTCAGCTTGCTGACGTTCCGCAATCTCGCGACCCTGTTGCATGTTTTTCAGAGCGAGAAGACTAACGTGCCCTGACAGAGAATCGAGAAAATGGATTGCGCGACCAAATGCTTCCTCGTCAATAGGTACAAGAGTTTTTGCCGCGGCGATTAGTTCATCTTCATCAATATCAATTTCGTGGGCGTAATTTCGGATTTCATCTATATCAAGTTCGCTGTCAATCACCTGACCAATGCTCCAGTTGGCAAGGTGTTGCCCCTGAATTACGACAGGCACAGTGCCTGTTACAAGGTTTTTCAGCAAGCACCCCCGCCGGATTGTAGGTTTTTTATCTTCCTGAAGCTCCTGCATGAGTTTGCAATCATAGCGATGGCAGTTGGCGGCACCCTTTTTATTAGAGCGAACTAAAGCACAGAACTTTGTAAAACGCGATGGTTTGGTTAGGTACGCACCGTTAGTATCAAAGATAACTGATGGCATATCTAAGGCTTCAGCAAAATCATCCTGAAGTTTCTGGAGTACTTTTAAATCCACTATATCAGTTAAAGATAATGTACTGAAGTCGATTTCTGGTTGAGTTAAAGCGGCAAGCCTTTGTTGAGCTTGTCGTTGAGCAAGTTTCAATTCAGTAATATCATAAATTATTGTAATTACACCACTTGTTTTACCTTCTTCTATAAGAGGAATTTTCTTTGTTTCGGTAATGATTTGCTGTCCGTGGATTTCATTTTCTTCCTGAGTAGTAATAGGAATACCTGTCTCGAAAACCTGGTGATATTGGTTCATTACCTCTTTGGGTAGAAATGGAAAGATTTCATTTACTTTTCTGCCGATGGCATCTTCTATATATCCAACTTTAGCGCACAATTGCTGGAATTGCTGGTTGTAAAGTACGACACAAAGATTACTGTCAACTATATGAACTGCCTCGCTGAGAGAATTGATTGTCGTCCGATTAAGATATTCACTGTTGCGGAATTCCCGACTCCTTTCTTCGAGCAAGTCCGCTACGCGCAAGAGTGCTTGTTCCCGTCGGGCTTTGGTGCATACTTCGATTAAATTTTCTGGTTCAAAGGGTTTATGCAGAAACGCGGCTGCACCTGATTGCATCCACTTTAAGGCTGATTCCGGGTTTGGGTCTGTGGTTATCATAACACAAACGCAGTCAGGATTTTTCTGGCGGAATTTTTTCAGAAGGACATCGCTGTTTTCATCTGGAAGATAAGAATCCAATACAGCAACATCGTAATTGCTCATTTCAAAAGAGCTAATGGCTTTATCCGCGGTAAACACGGTGTCCGCGAGATAACCTGCTGTCTGAAAAGCTTTTGTCAGCAAGGTGGCTTGTGACTCACTTTCCCCGGCAACCAAAACCCTTAATCGGTTTATAGGTTGTTCACCCCGTAATAAAGCTCTGACATTCTCATTGAACAGTTTTTTATCTATAGGTGCGGATAAAAAAGCATTAGCTCCTAAATCTGTGGCAATTGATGACGTTTCTTCACCAGCAAACATTGCCGAGACAATCAGGATGGGAACTTTGTTGAATTCGGAGTATTCGGGAGAACGTAACAAGCGACAAAATCGCCAGCCGTCAATTCCCGACATGTAAAGGTAAGTAACAATCAAATCTGGCGGATTGCTCCGGCTCATGCCGTTAAAAGCATCCTCCACTCCGTTATAAGTCTGAACAGCTATTCCCATCTTTCTTAGTAGCTCACTAATTTCAATGAGTTTGGTTTGACTATCGTTGACCACTATAGCAACAGGAACTGTCACCTTTGAATTATCTTTCACCATAGGTTATCCTTTATTATCAATAATATAGCATCTCAGCGGACGCGAAATAACATAGTTATAATTAACATCCAGTTCTCTGTGCTTGTCAATATAATTTTTTCAGTTACAAAGATACCTACATTTTTTCATTTCGGATGACCTTTGCCAACGTTTTTGCATTTCCTGAGCTAATTTCTATCTAATCAGCAAAAATTTAAGTTGCGGTAAATTTCTCCATACTTCGGGTTCGAAGTAGATTTTACGCCGTCACCACTCAGTTTGAAGAAATTTCCTCGCAATCTGCTTTTTTCAAAAAAAGCCTGAAGAGTAAACTTTTACTGTGTAAAAGATTCACCTACAGAAAAAACTATTGGATCAGCAGACAAAGTTGCGAATAAAGACCGGGTAAGAAATCCAATTATTCACGCCATAACAGACTTTATTCTATTGAATTTCAATCGGTTGCAACGAATACTTCGCACCATGATGGGGGTATGCCTGATATTTAATCTCTTGAAAGATATTCTGTTTTTATAGATATTTGTTTGGAAAAAAGAGTTGGTTGTGAATAAAAAACAATAGCTTTTTTGTGTTTTTTTTTTTTGGCACTATACTTTAAAATATGCAGAATTTAATTATCAGGTTTGTATGATAGAAATGCCTGAATTAAAAGATACAGCATAGATAACCGGAGATTTCGTAATCTATTTTTCCGTAGTAAATTATAAGTTCGGTGTCAATATGTTTATTATTGGAAAAAATACTCTGATAAGGAGATGATATGAAGTATAAAGTGTTACTGGTTGATGACGAAAAAAGAGTATTGCAATCGTTGTTTCGCGTATTGCATGGTAAATACGAAATCGTAACGGCAAAAGATGGATTTGAAGGTCTGTCGAAGATTCAAAGCGAACAGAATATAGCTGTTGTTATCACAGACCAGAAGATGCCAGGAATGGATGGGGTGGAATTTCTAACAAAAGTCCGCGAAGAATCACCGGATACAGTTCGAATCATACTTTCTGGATACCGTGACTTTGATGTTTCAATTCGAGCAGTGAACGAAGGGAAAGTATTTCGTTTTCTCTCAAAACCATTTCCATCAAAAAATTTAATCGAAGTACTGGAAATAGCCATAGAACAGTTCGAGCTGAATCGCGAAATAAGCAATAATGCAAACATGCGTGACCTCACTCAGAATATGTTATCGGTGTGTTCCTTCTGTAAAAAGGTGCGCGAAAAGGAAAAACCACCACAGGAATCGGAGAGTTGGGAGCGAATAGAACTGTTCCTGTCACGTCAATTTGGATTCAGGTTCTCACATTGTGTCTGCCCGGATTGTGTTGGGCGACTTCGCACAGAACTTGAAGAGATGAAACAGAAGGTTTCCGATTCGATCGTCATCGGCTCTGAAAAGTAGCAGGAATAGCGAGATGGAAGAGAATATTCTGTTTGTGGATGATGACATAAACATTCTGGACACTTTCCGCCGGACATTCCGACGGAAGTTTCGGTTCGATTGCGCCAACAGCGGCCAGGAAGCACTGGATATGATGCAGAAAGCCGAGACGTCCTATGCTGTTATCGTGTGCGATCAACAGATGCCTAGTCTTAGCGGGACATTCGTGCTGGCCGAGGTCCATGATCGCTGGCCCGACA
>JAIOTM010000413.1 GCA_021106755.1 Candidatus Cloacimonadota bacterium
TAAAGTAACTCATATATGGTGCTATCTTATTAGCAAGGCTTATCTTGTAAACATATTTTATCAGTTTTTTATTAGCGAACAAAAAAAATGGGTGGCTTGGGTAAGAAGGTTTTTAGAGTGCACTCAACTAACAGGAGAAAAAAATGCTAAATATCGATACGTTTATGAAGCAGGTCAGAAGCCGGATTAATAGCTTCAAAAAAAGTGAACAGATTCGACTTCCTCTCTGCGATTTCGATTCCGTAGTAGATTTCGGACGCTATTCAGCGGTAATTCTGGATTCGAAAACCTGGCAAAAACTTCAGCGGATTATAATTGATAATCCAGAGTCTGATTCTCAACCAAGTAAAAATGACTATGATATTCACAAAGCAACTTCTTTAGCACGTTCTTTTATCGCGGAGCATGTAGTACACTCCATTCAGGATATTGAAGAATTGCTGAGTATCGCGGAACAGCTAAGAATCAAAAATGGGATACTTGAACTGAGACTGAGAAGTCTGCTTCAGGAAAAAGTAATTCATTGACAACTTCATTACAACTTCAATAAGTATCCAAAAATGAAAATGGAGGTATTATGAAATACTTGCTTATTGTCATAATCATTGCCTTGCTTCTGTTCGGTTGTAGTAAAAGTGACCGTAAAGAGATGCAAAGCAAACTGGATGACGCGAATAAACTTATTGAGAAGAACGTGGACGCTGTCGAGAAGACAATCGACATAACTGGTAAGCAGATTAAGAATACTTCTGAGAAATGGTTAATTCCTGTGTACGTAGCAATCGACAAACTCGCTGTACAATATGACCTTACAGCAGAAGAAGTTAAAGATTTGAAGCGTAAGGCAGCCCGTCTCAGTTCGAAAGAGAAATGGGATTCATTCCTGATGGACTTCTTAAAAGATAAGAAGCAAGTTGAACCCGCCAAAAAACCTAAGCCCAAACCAGGTCAAAAACGAGAAAGACGAGAAAGACGAGAAAGAAAAGGTGGCATGAAACCAGGCAGGGGAAAAGGTAAATAAATTTCTAACGAATATATAGGCTAACGCTGAGTTGATGTATTACAGGCTTGGCGTTAGTCTTATTTATGATTAATCAATCAAGTAATTATTGACCGTGTTAGTGTCATGTCAAGCATCAGGTGACGGTTTTTCTTTGTAGAGGCAATCCGCAAGCCAGTCCCTGACGGGTCTGTAGGTGGTTGCCCATTTATCTCGTTGTTTGATTAGTAAGGGAGGGTACCCACAAGGGGCACCCCTACAAGATCGCAGGAGTAAAAGCTATACAACACTTTACGCTTGATAAGAGGCTTGTTTCAAAGTACCTTTTGTATATACCTATCTTTAATAGCGGTTTTGTATGAGTACATTGAAACAATATTGTTCGTTATGCTAATCTATCGTAACTATTTCATCAGAAGTATTTTTCGGACTTCCGATTTACCTGTACTTTTCAGTTTTACATAATAAACGCCGCTACCGACACTGTTTCCGCGTTCGTCTGTCCCGGCCCATCTAATTGAGTGATTGCCCTGAGAGTGATTGCCAGTTATAAGTCTTTTTACAAGTTGTCCTTTTACGTTATAGACAGATGCTTCAATGGATTGCACGCTACTGAGATAAAAACTGATATAACCACTTCCTCGTAACGGATTTGGGAAACAGCCGATAATCCGGGTTTCCTCTAATGGATTATTGAGCGATGTAGTATCTGTAGTAAAAGAATGCCAGCCTGTGGGCGGGTCGGTTGACTCATTTGCCGGGGTTGCACTGTCACGGGCGATAATCCGGTAGTCAACATTGAATTCGCGACCAATGCAGTCGATAGTTCCCTGCCAGATATAGTCCTGAGTTTCACTGAAAGCAACAGTGTAAGTGTTTGTGTCGCCTTCGGGGATGTATTCCATAAATACTTCCGAAACATGATAGTCATCGGTAACAACGGCAGATATGCTGAGAGGGTAATCATCTGCCGGTACATAAGTTAAAGGTGTGTGAACAATTATCGGCGGAGTAATATCCGGCACGACTGTAAACTGATGCGGGTCTGATGCTCCTATGTAGGGATGGTTGGCACTTCTTCCACTGGCATCTGCCGCCGTGATGTAGTATTCAACAAGAGTTCCGTCAGTTTGTGTTGGAATTGTTGCACGGTATGTGTCATTGCCAAAACTTACCATCTGAAGTGGAAGAAAATATGTATCTGTTGGAGTCTTGTAGAAAACGCGAAGTGAATCCGCGAGAAGTAATGCTCCGCTATGGGCGAAAATATCTGCTTCAATATCGACCATCGCCCTTGTTACAGCCTGTGTTTGTACTGGGATATGGGCAATGTAGAGCATTCCGTCATCGGCAAGCTCGTGGGTGCGGCAATGAAGCGCGTCGGTACTTTGCCAGAGTTGATTGCCATCATCGACCGGAATAATATTGTATCCCGGCATAGCCTGCTGATATACCGCAAGTGCGGCACTGTCGTTGCTTCCTCCCATAACCGGAACAAAAACGCGGTTATTGAGAATCAGCGAGTTAGTGTAAGGTTCGTTGTATGGAGTGATTACGCGGTATATCTCGTAGGGAACTCCCCAGGATGAAGTTTGGGTTGCCCACCAGGAAGCTTCCTGCTCAATCGCGGTGTAGCGGGGATGATTAGTGGGAACTTCCCGGATAAGAATTTTATCAGGCGCGAGAAATTTTGCCCAGCAATCTATATGGTCTATATATGTATTGTTAGGGTCGGGACGCATGTGGTAAGTGTGAACACCGAGGAAATCCAGAAAGAACTGCTCAATGTCGGTTTGAGTAAGAGAAGAATTTTCAGACAGTACCAAGTCAGTAGAAGCCGCGATACCAATACCGTCCACCATGTAATTTCCGCCGGTATGTTCCACGCTCATTCCAAACAGGTTTGTATTATCATATCCGGCATAAACTATTGGAATATCATCATCGTTGGGGCGGGGGCGATTATACGGGAAGTTGACAACTCCGAGGTCGTTGTTGCCGTCAAAGATAAACCAGGGACCGTAATCGCGGGTCCAGTAAGATTCTGTAGGCGCGTGGATAAATTCCAGATTGCTCATATCAGCACCAGCGGCTGAGTAAGCATTGAGTGCCTGATTCTCCTGCGAAGCATTGCACACGGTTATTACTCTTATCTCCTGCGACAGTTCCGCAACGAGGCTTGCCGGAATCCCTAACGGGTAGCGAATAAGAACCGCTTCCATCTGCTCAAATTCCGCTACAGCCCGGACTGGCCCGGTTGGGGGAGCAGTGGGGAAGAAGTCTCTGTTGTAAGTTTCCCGCAGAAGAGCTTCTTCGGGAGTGAGATGATGTTTCAATTCCAGAGGTGTAGCCCATAATTGAGTCAGCACAAATACTATCATACCGAAAAGAAGTAACTTTCGCATAGAACCGCCTTTGTTATTGAAAACCTGTAGCAAAAACTATTCCGCTTTCATCTCAATATATTTTTTAAGACCAATTTCAAAAATCTCCATTGCTTCGGTCAGTTTCTCAGCGTTGAGGACATAAGCAATGCGGATTTCATTAGCACCGAGTCCCGGTGTAGCATAAAAACCTCCGGCAGGAGCTATCATTACGGTCTTGCCGTTGTGGCGAAATTCCTTTAACAGCCATATAGCGAAGTCTTCGGCATCGGTTATAGGTAAACCGGCTATAATGTAGAACGCACCCTGAGGTTTTCCGCATACTACGCCGTCCATTTGCTTTAAAGCGTTATGAACAACTATACGGCGGCTATCATATTCGGCAATCATTGGCACGAAGTATTCATCTTCTAACGATGTGGCGGCAGTCGCGGCAAGTTGCTCTAAGGTTGGGGGACACAGACGGGCTTGCCCGAATTTCAGAACAGCAGTCATTAATTCCTTGTTACGACTAACTATACAGCCGATACGTGCTCCACAGGCACTGTAGCGTTTGGAAATACTATCGACCATAATAGCGTTCTCGGAAAAATCGGGAATATGCATAATGCTGGTATGCGTGTTGCCATCGTAAACATACTCGCGGTAAACCTCGTCCGACATGATAAACAGGTTGTGTTTTCTCGCAATAGCCGCCAGCCTTTCAATATCCGCGCGAGGATAAACCGCACCGGTAGGGTTGCCCGGATTGCAAATCATTATAGCTTTGGTTCTATCGGTTATCAAAGCTTCAATTTCCGCGTCTGATGGCAAAGCGAAGTCATTTTCCACATGAGTAGTCAGCGGTTTGATGGTTACTCCGGCAAGAGTGGCGAATCCATTATAGTTTGTGTAAAACGGTTCGGGGATGATTATTTCGTCACCATAGTTGCATACAGCCGAGAAAGCGAAAACAATCGCTTCCGAACCAGCAGTCGTTACAATTATATCATCAGGCTCTACAGCTATGTCGTTGCGTTTGTAGTAATTACTCAGTGCCTGTCGA
>JAIOTM010000309.1 GCA_021106755.1 Candidatus Cloacimonadota bacterium
AGCCATTACTAACGTAGCGACTACCACTAAGAACAAAATTGATGCGACCTTTTTCATTGGTTCCTCCTTTGAAACTTTTCAGAAATAATTATCTGTCTCCATCATTTCGTGTCAACTATCTTGCGAAATTTCTTTATGAGGTCAGTAACCAACAGCTCTAATCCTGTAATATTACTGAGTTTTCATTGACAACTACGGAAATACCTTCTGAGCTGGAATGAATGTTGCACGGAATTTATAAGGAGTAATTATGAAAATCACTGCTTTGTTCATTGTCTGTATCGTATGTTTCGCTACAGGACTTCTCAGCTTTAACGACGGAACAGGTTGTCGTCACCAGCAAACTACATTAACCGATAGAATGACTGTCGGTAACTCAATCATCCGGGTATATTGCGATGATGCTACCGGACGATTCACAATTGGTTCTGCCAATGGCACTACTGCGTTACTCGAAGGTTTCCCGACAACAAACAGCACTTCGTACAGCGGTTTCTACATCAACGGGCAATACTATGCAAACATGGCTGTACCGGGTGCTACAGAGGTTTATGCTGATACAACTATGATGATAGCCGGAAGTATCGGCAGCAAGTTCATTATCGATAGCGTGTTTGTTACTCAAAAGCTGACTCCTGTCGAAATCATGGGAACTGGTTTTATCCGAATAGAGTTTTCGATACTCAATAACGCCACAACTAATCGTAACATCGGTATCCGACTGCTACTAAATACAATTGTCGGAACAGCCGACAGCGTATGGGCGTTAACAGAGACACAGTGCAACACTCTCAGCCGGGATTTTTCTAATGGCAATATGCCGGATACATGGCAACTAATCTCTGCCTCGACTCAGATTGACGCAATAGCGAAAGGCGATTTAAATAATTTTGGAGCAACTCCGCCCGATTATTTCGCAATCGCCGACTACAACGACATCTTTGCTTTAAGCTGGGGTAGTCCCGCGACCACTGGTTCTAATTATTCAAACTGCGCGGCTATGCTGGATTGGAACGAGGTGACTATAGCCCCTGAAGCATTTCTTGAGATTCACACCTACTACGGTTTTGGTGGTGCCAGTCTGAGTAATGGTGCCGTGAAACTCATCGCGGTATCACCGGAAGAACTTTCGGAATTCGAGGGTCATCTGGCACCTAATCCATTCACTGTTACCGCTGTTGCTCAGTATATGAATCCCGGCACAGTGACTGGACTTTCGGCAACGCTTGCTTTACCAGGGGGTTTTACTATCGTGGAAGGCTCTGTCACGCAGCCTTTTACACCTGCTTCTATTGATAGTCTTGAAACTGCCGTATCCGTCTGGCAGGTGGAATCAGAAAATCCTGCAAACACGCAACAATTCAGCTACACTCTTACTGTGGAGTCGGATAACGCGGCGACCAATTTTCTATCTCGAAATATCATTGTTCCTCATGTTGTAGCAGGGATTTGGGAAGAGGACTTTGACTCGATTTCTTTCCCACCTGAAAACTGGATTATAGACGACTCGACAATCTGGACAAGGTTCAATGGTAACAACGATTTATACCCTTTCAACGATATCGACATTACAAACGTCTATTCCGCATTGTGTCCATGGAACGACGGAGTTTGGCAAAACGAATGGCTGGTCTCACCGGAATTCGCTCTTTCACGACAAGCCGGAATCCTCAATTTCTGGGTGTTCTATAACTCTGACTATGTAAACCATGCAGCCCTGAAAGTACACGTTTCCTCAAACAGCGGAAACGACTGGACAGAGGCCTGGAGTGCCCCTGATGACGGTCTCGGAATTCGTTGGCGCCAGACTTCCGTGGATTTAACAGGGTACTTCGGGGGAGAGCATATGCGGATTGCCTGGCAATATGTAGGCATTAACGGCGATCTGGTCGCCATTGACGAAATATCCCTCGAAGGTGTCGGCAACGAAAATGAAACCTCTCCGGCGGCTTCCGGCTTGATGATGTGCAACTTCCCAAATCCATTCAATCCGGTTACAACTATCAGTTTCTACTTACCCGAAGCAACGCAAAACTGCACTCTTGAAGTTTTTAATATCCGTGGTGAAAAAACCGCTGTCATACTTACGCAACCATTAGAAGCAGGCAGGCACCAGAAAGTCTGGAATGGACGAAACAAAGATAATCGACAAGTTGCCAGCGGGATTTACTTCTTCCGATTATGTACTGACAGGCAAACTCTGGTCAACAAAGCTATGTTACTGAAATAACAGGCATATGCCTCATTCTGGCAGAATATTATTAAGGATAAATATGTGCGAAATGAAAATAAATGCAAATATTTCTTGACAGCCAAATTGTGTTTTGTTTGATTTTGTTATCAGGGTTTATGATATAGGAAATTGAAATGGCGATAATTGTAGATAGGGCAATAGTCTGTTCATTCGATAGTCAGAGATATGTGCCCACCCATAAGGCTGGGTACGAAAGCGTCAATGTCACAGATAGGCGTAGATTTTATCTTTTCTACATTAATTGTAGCAAAGTAGAAAATCTAACATGTTGTAGAATGTAAGTTTGAAATTGATTTGTAAACCAACAAACAAAAAACAAGGAGATTTTTATGAAACGGGTACTTTTGACTATAACGCTAATGATACTTGGTGTAGCAATGCTAATGGCATTCCCTGTTTATGACACTCAACAGGAATTCTTTACACCGGGCAATATAATCTATCTTGACTCTATTCTATTTCAAATGAATGGTGATGGTGCTTCGGATTTACCAGATGACAACATAGTAAACGGCAGGCTCAATCATCCGAAACAATATTCAACTTCTTTATCCGCCACACCTTCATTTCATTTACAAATACCAGCAGATGGTGCTGTTTTTGATACAGGGACATATACAATGGTATCTGAAATTGATTATTTGGAATTCTCGACAATCACCGGGCGAAATTACATTTCAGGACAATCTATAACTTGGATTTCAAACCCAATGACTAATCCATTAACTCCTGGAAGTCATTGCATGAGAATCAAAATTATAGCATCAGATCAATCCATAGCTTGGGACTCAGGTAATTGTAGGATAGATGTAGATACAGACAGTTATTTTTATAATGCACAATGGGACTACTTAAAATACGTGCCTGCTACTGGTTTGAACGACATCCGAAAACCATATTTGATTGTCGAGGGTTTTGACCCACTTAATACTACTCATCCTCAAAACACCTATGATAAGTTCAATGACATAATTAGTCAGATTGATGGAGAATTTGACATTTGGGTACTTAGCTTTTGCGATTCCAGAAGACCGTTGGAAGATAATATGTATTCCACCATTTACGCTTCGAGATTTCTAAAATCCTATTATTCTGACCTGTACAATAATGGATACATAGCTGGATACGAAGGCACGAGGGTCATGGGATATTCCATGGGAGGTCTAGTGGCAAGAGCTGGCTTG
>JAIOTM010000377.1 GCA_021106755.1 Candidatus Cloacimonadota bacterium
TAAAGTAACTCATATATGGTGCTATCTTATTAGCAAGGCTTATCTTGTAAACATATTTTATCAGTTTTTTATTAGCGAACAAAAAAAATGGGTGGCTTGGGTAAGAAGGTTTTTAGAGTGCACTCATATAAGCATACCATCTAATACTACATTAATATCCGCATCACTGGGCAATACGCAGGTAGCCGCATCAGGATGATCTGGCGAAGGTATATTCGCACCGGAAAGAGTTACTGTATAGTTTCCTGATGCCACAGATAAATAATGGTTTCTCACTGCAAAATAGTAAGTTCCGGAAGAAGGGGTAATCATTGAAACTCTGGATTGCAAACCGCAATAATCATTATTAGAGTCAATTAAATCATAACCGTTGGGTTGATAGAGAAAAAGCTCTGTGTCACCAGATGTACCAACGCAGGTGTGGATTTCTATTGTATCCCCTACCAGTGTTTCAAATTTCCAGTAATCAGCATCATAGGCTATTAAATTGCCTGTGTGAGCACCATTTCCAACAAGTAGAACATTGGTTTCCCACCAGTCGTCATTTGGTTCGATTTCTGACACTGTAAATGCAAGTGCGCATAACAAAAACAGGAAAATGACAAAAGACCCTTTCTTTTTCATGGATAACTCCTTTGAAATGGATTAAATTACTAAAATAAGCCTTATAAGGTGTTTCTGAAATATTGCAGGAATTCAAAAAAAAATCTATAATCCCGCCTTTCCACATCTATTCAGTTTCATTTCTCAGGTAAATCTAAAACCTTATTCCTCAGAGTCAAGAACATTTCCGCTTGTAGCTAAAAAATAGTGAATCCATTTTCCCTGCCGGAATTGCAAAAAGATATTGAGAAGCCAGAAGAGTATTTTTTCGATTAAACAATTTTTCTAAAAACCGTGACGCATTTAGAACTAATTTTTCCGATAGGAGAAACATGTTTCGAGGTTTTCAAATCCTCTAACTCAAAAATAAATTATCGTTTGTAGAGAGCGAGGACGGAGATGATTTTCCGGTATCCGTTTTGAATTAATTTGTCACGATACATTATCTGGGTTGAACTGCCGCCATCAAGATTAAGGGCACTATCGAAACCTTCTTGAAAGAGAAAATCCGCAAACTCTGATATGGTAATTTCGTTTTCACTGAAAAGCGGGTTATCGGTAGCGATGAAGTAGCAATCCGCTCCCTTCAGAGCGACAGCGGAGCGAAAATGCCTGTTCTGTTTCCATTCAGCAACTATTTTCCCATTCTCTATCAGCAATGGATAAGACTCTAACACTACCTGATTATCAGCCGACAAATCTACTGTTCTGCTTATTATAGATGATTCTTCATTTACAACAAAGTATGCTTTGGTTCGATAATCGAATGCTTTGTCCGAATGCACATCACTACCGCTTTTCTGATATCCAAGCAACTGCCCGTCTTTGAGGAAGAATCCACCATTTATCGCGGCTACCGCTCCTGGTGCGATTTCACGGATATGCCCCGGTTTATCGCCAACCATCAGTTCCAGCTTGTATTCTGAAAACTGGGATGCCGGAATGCGGATTACATGAAATCTTACTAATCGCTCACCTATCTCATAATAACGGGTATAGTAAGAAATCTGATTACCAGATTGTGGCGGTTCATCTTTGTAAAAAAACGTTGCTATCTGTCTGTAGGAACTGCGACTCCAACGCTCTAATATACGGGGGCGGGGATTAACCTGAAGGAAGATAACATCATCTTCCTGCAAGTGGTCAAAACTGCCACGTTTAGACGCGATATGCTGATTGAGTTTCTTAAAATGGGTATAAGGTGTATCGGACGCATGAGCTTTATAGATTCCGTAAAAGGTGTCCCCTTTGCGTACTTCGTAGCGATTTACTTTTTCCGGTAGCAATTGCAGAATCAGAAAAACCAGTAGAGCAATAATCAGGATAAAGAGGGCTATAAAGAGGTTTTTTTTCATTGGGGATTGGGTAACAATTCGCCTTTACGGTTGAGGATATAACTGTGTAAGTCGCCAGCTAATAAACAGTTTCCCTTGTAAACCGACACAGCTTCTTCTAACATGTCCCGTATATCTACTCCCTTGGCACGGTGAGCGTATCGGGGACTGAAATGAGTGAGAATCAGATTTCGTACTCCCGCCGTCTGTGCCGCTGTGGCAGTTTGAAGGGCTGTGGAGTGTTGAAAGCCTTTTTCTGATCTGTCCCTGTCCTCTTGCAGGTGGGTAGCTTCGTGGATAAGCAAATCAACAGACTTGATTACCGGAATCAGAGAATCAGGATCGCTGTTATCCCCCGCGATAAAAACTTTTCGTCCAGTGATTGGCTTTCCGGTATAGAGATTGCCGTCAATGGTTCGACCATCTGACAGAGTGATGGTTTTACCGCTTTTCAGGTCGGCAAAAACAGGTCCGGGCGGGATATTTTCCCGCCGGGCTTTCTCAATATCAAAACGACCTGGCTTGTCGTGCTCGCGTATTAAATATCCATAGCATTCTGGATTGTGTTTCATAGTCCAGGAAGTTACCTTTGCTTCTGGTGTTTCTAACAGGAGCTTGCCGGGAGCGGAGATATGATAGTGAATCGTGTAATGAAGATTCAAATCCACCTGTTTGAAAACAGTTTCCAGAAGCTGTTGACTGCCCGGAGGGGCATAAATATTCAGGGGAGATGTAATGCCATTTACGTCGCGAGTTGCCAAGAGACCAAAAAGCCCGAAAACGTGATCTCCGTGTAAGTGGGAAATAAAAATATGTTTAAGGTGAGCAAAAGAAAACCGGGTGTAAAGAAGCCGACACTGAGCACCTTCGCCGCAGTCAAACAGTAGCCAGTCTGGATTTTGAGTAAAACGGAACGCCAGCGATGAAAGAAATCGCTTCCGGGTTGGTGCTGCTGCCGAAGTTCCTAAAAAAGTAAACTGCATATTACTGTCCGCTTGTGCTTATCCTGAATAATATTGGAAAAAAAGCATTCGATACTTCTGATAGATAACAGAATATAAAAACTATCCAAAACCAATTTATTATGACAATAATTATGGTCGAGAATATTTTACCGCTTTCTTTGATGTCACTTTGCCGAAGAGAGAAATCGCGGCTTACTCTTACAATGTAAACACTCCAGCTAATAACGACCGTAAAGCCATACCACCAGCGGAAGGAAACCGGGATAAAAATGCCACACAGTAACACGATAACAAGATAAACAGGCAGGAAATAAGGAGCTAACCGTATAATCCAGTTACTTGTTCCCTGTATTGTAACTGACCCCTCTTTTCCCGTTGCGCGGAAAGAAGTAATCCGTTTAAGCATCAGTACTGCTACAAGCATGTGCGTCCACTCGTGGCTCATGTTTGCCAGCAGACGATTGCTGTTACGAGTCAGCATGACATAGAGCGGAGTAAAAATAACTGTCGCGACTCCATACTGCCACAATTTCGTAATCTGTGTTTCATTGCGGATAAGCTCTATATGCAGTAGCGACTCAATGAAGAGATACACCAACAGTAGCAGGAACATCCACTTTACAAAACTTCTGAGAAATCGCATGTTTTCAACCTCAATTAGCACAAGAAAAAAGTTTTGCACCGATTGTCTATAGAAATAGCCCTTTTTTTGAAAGATATGCTTCGCGTTTGCGTTATATTGAAGTGATTCGACAAGCATTTCTTCTTTACATTATCTGGAGTGAAATGCTTTTGGAATTTATGAATATTATTCGACGAGATATGATAGCTTGCGGAGTTCACTGCGGTAGTAAACAAGAGTGTCTTCAGTCGATGACTCGAATGCTTGAAGTTGGGGGAATTGTTTCTTCCGCTGAGGAGTTTTTAATAGCTGTAAATGAGCGGGAGAAAGCACTTTCTACGGGAATAGGCTACAGGATTGCCATACCTCACGCATATTCTAAGACTGCTCTTCAGTTAAAAACAGCCGTATATCTCCTTGACAACGAAATAGATTTCGACGCACTTGACGGGCAATCGGTACGATTAGTGCTAATGACAGCGATACCGGAAAAGGATATGCGTAGTTATCCGGAACTTTTGAAACGCTTATCGGGTTTACTCCAACAGGAGACAACGCGGAAACAGTTATTAGAAGCAACAGGTGCTGATGAAATGTTTGAAATATTGAAAAGGTTGAATGAGGATTAAAATGATAAAAAGCAAATTAGTATGGATACTCTTGCTGATGTTGATCAGCAGTTTGTGGGGCATACACGATGATGCCGGAACAAGCGGATTTAACTTTCTGAAGATGAACTTTTCCACACGGGCGGCGGCGATGGGTAACGCCTACACGGGGCTGTCAAATGATGCCGATGGTGTTTTTTTCAATCCTGCCGGATTAGTAAGAACAACAAGAATGGAATTGGCTACAACCTATCTGAATTATTTCGAAGGCTATAATGGCGGTTCTCTCGCGTTTGTTCTTCCGGTTGAGAAGAACATTCGTCTGGCAACGTTTATTCAGTTCTTAACCACCAGCGATATAGAAAAAACCCTTGTTGACGCCGCTGGTAACTATGCCGGAACAGACGGAACATTCGGCTCTACCGACTTTGTTGTTGGTCTCAGTTATGCCCGGGTTCTAAACGATGTCCTCTACCTTGGTAGTAACTTAAAATTCATCAGCGAAACAATTGACGACAATAACGCCGTAGCAATAGCGGGGGATATTTCTTTGATGCACCGGACTACAAATGACGACTTGATGCTTGGCGCGTCGCTTCGCAATGTTGGAAAACAACTTACCTATTTTACTGATGCTGAATACGCTGAAGGATTACCTACAGTCGCCGAAGTGGGATTTAGTTATCATCCACTGGAGCAACTCTATGCTAATCTGGATATTTGTAAGCCCTTAACATCGGATATCTACGGAAAACTTGGCGTGGAATATAAAGTACACCGATTACTGTCTTTGCGCGGAGGCTACAAAACTAATGCCGCTGATTGGAAATTGGGTGGTGACTATGACTGGCTTTCTGGTGTTTCAATGGGATTTGGGGTTTGCTGGAAGAGCTACATGATAGATTACGCCGCAGTTTCTTATGGAGATTTAGGCCTTGTAAATCAGTTCTCAATAAAGTATTTGTTTAAGTAGGTTATAAATCCACATTATGCGGTAGGAAATGAACTTTTCAACAAGACA
>JAIOTM010000146.1 GCA_021106755.1 Candidatus Cloacimonadota bacterium
CATACCTACATTATCACCTACAGTGCGATTTATGCTATCGTTGCCATCCCGCAGTCCCCGGAAAATGTTGCCGCCGCCCAATACGATACCCAGACTCACTCCGTGTTGTTTAACAGCGATGATGTCGTCAACAAGTGCTTCAATGGTCTGCTCGTCGTAGCCAAATCCGAGACTGCCGCTCAATATTTCACCACTGAGCTTGAGAATTACGCGAGATATTTTTTCCGGTTGATATTTTTTCATGGCTGTCAGCCAATCTGGTAGCGGACAAAACGGGCTATCTGAATGTTTTCGCCCAGAGTTGAAACCGCTTCGTTAACTAAATCTTTTATCCGGATGTCAGGATTCTTGACAAATTCCTGCTCTAACAGGCAGTTTTCTTTCAGAAACTTGTTAATCTGTCCATCCACAATTTTATCGACTATTTTTTCAGGTTTTCCATCATTCAGTGCTTTCTGACGATAAATCTCGCGTTCGCTGACAATTATATCTTCATCGATTTCATCCGCAGTAAGAGCAAGTGGTGCGGTCGCGGCGATATGCATGGCAATATCGTCGCACATTTCGATAAACGCGTCTGTCCGGGCAACAAAGTCGGTTTCGCAATTGACTTCAATCATCACTCCGATTTTTCCGGTACTATGAATGTAAGAATGTACAAGACCTTCTTTTGTTTCGCGGGTGGCTTTTTTGGCAGCTTTGCTCAATCCTTTTTCACGCAAGTATTTAATCGCGGCTTCAATATCACCTTCGGTCTTAACCAGTGCTTTCTTACAATCCATCATGCCGCAACCGGTTTTTGTACGAAGTTCTTTCACCTGAGATGCTGTAATACTCATTATTTGCTCCTGTAGTATATTAAAAAAGGAGAGACAAACATCCCTCCTTAAAGTTATTAATTCTTTTTTGTATTTGTTTGTTTGTCTTTTGTTCCCGGAGCTTTTTCTTTACCCTCAGCAGGTTCTTCGTCTTTACCTTCCGAGGCAGTCTGACGACCATCAATTACAGCCTGTGCCATAATCCCGGAAATAAGGTGAATAGCTCTGATAGCGTCATCGTTTGCCGGAATAACAAAATCGCTCAAATTCGGATCACAGTTTGTATCAACCATTCCAATAACAGGGATGCCCAGTTTACGGGCTTCGTGTACCGCAATCGCTTCATTTTCCGTATCAACTACGAAAACCGCGCCAGGAATCTTCTTCATTTCACGGATTCCACCGAGACCACGCTCGATTTTGTCATGAATGCGTTTCATCCGTGTAGCTTCTAATTTTGTAAAGCTCGCTATAGTGCCGTCTTCGACTATTTGCTCAAAATATTCCATTTTTTCGATGCTGTTGCGAATCGTTTTCAGGTTGGTGAGCATACCACCGTACCAGCGATTGTTAATGTACATGGCACCACATTTTTTAGCGGATTGTTCAATCGCGTCCTGTGCCTGTTTTTTGGTTCCCACAAAAAGAATGTTCTCGCCTTTAGCGGCAATTTCTTTCAGGAACATGTACGCTTCATTAATCGCGTCAACGGTTTGTTTGAGGTCTATTATGTGAATCCCATTACGTTTGATGAAAATATAGGGTTTCATCTTGGGATTCCACTTGTGTGTCTGATGGCCGAAATGAACTCCAGCCTCTAAGAGTTGCTTCATACTTACAACTGACATAGTTTCTCCTTACTTCGGTTTAATCAACAACAAAGAAGCGAATCCATAAATAGGACACCGTCTGACTCCTGTTTCCACAGGTCCCGGGCAGGATAACCCAGGTCTTTGTTGGATATTCGGCTAATAGCCGTTTGGGTTTATTAACGTTTTGAGAACTGGAAGCGTTTACGTGCTTTCGGCTGTCCCGGTTTCTTCCGCTCTACCATCCGTGGGTCACGAGTCAGAAGACCGTTCTTCTTTAGTACACCTTTCAGTTCTTCATCATATTTTACTAACGCGCGGGAAATCCCATGTCTGATTGCTCCGGCTTGCCCGGATAATCCACCCCCGCAAACATTCACTTTCATATCGAACTTGTCGGTAAGGTTAGTGAGTTTGAATGGTTGTTCTACAAGCATTTCCAGAGTTTCACGGGAAAGATATTGCTTCATAACGTTTGTATTGATAATTCTCTTTCCGGTACCCGGTGTTAAACGAACCCGAGCGACAGCGTTTTTTCTTCTTCCAATGGCATCGAAATATTGCATCAAGTCTCCTTGCTAAATCTCAAGCGGTTTTGGTTGTTGAGCATCGTGTTTATGCTCAGGACCAGCGTAGATTTTCAGTTTGTCTAACAGCTTACGTCCTAACGCGCTCTTAGGAAGCATGCCTTTAACCGCTCTGCGAATAATTTCTTCGGGTTTGCGTTGTAACATACGGCGGTAAGGAACCTGAGTTAATCCACTGGGATAACCGCTGTACTGGTCGTAAAGTTTCTGTTCATCTTTGCTTCCTGTAACATGAATTTTCTCCGCGTTTATAACGATTACGAAATCGCCTGTGTCGAGATGCGGAGTATAAATAGGTTTATGCTTTCCTCGCAGAATAGTAGCAACTTTAGTGGACAGTCTGCCCAGAACCTGATCGGTTGCGTCAACAACAAACCATTCCTGTTCAATCTGATCTTTTTTTGGAGTAACTGTTATCATAACAGCTCCTTTATATCATAATTTAATAAAGAGCAATCCCTGATCGGAAGGACACTTCTTTACTATAAGAAGAGACAGAATTTGCCAGTCGGAAATCCTGTCAATAAAATTTTGATTTATTGGGATACCCCCATTTTTCATTTCGGATAATCTTTGCCAACGTTTTTGCATTTCCTGAGCTAATTTCTATCGAATCAGCAAAGATTTAAGTTGCGGTAAATTTCTTCAATAGCACAATCTTCAGTATTCTGAAGTTGTTGGCTGTTTAGCGGGTTCGAAGTAGATTTTACGCCGTCACCACTCAGTTTGAAGAAATTTCCTCGCAATCTGCTTTTTTCAAAAAAAGCCTGAAGAGTAAACTTTTACTGTGTAAAAGATTCACCTACATAAAAAACTTTTTGATCAGCAGACAAAGTCGCAAAACAATCAGGGTAAGAAATCCAATTATTCACTACTAATCCGCTATAACTACTGCTTTTGCTATCACTTAAATTGCACAAATATCTCCATTGTGGGGTATGCTTGAATTTTGATTTACCAGAGAGATTACTTTTTTTTGAAAATCTCAGGTTGCACCTTTTTTCCTCGGGAATGCTTTTTACGATGAATCATCGTCCTGACGACTCGAAATTTGCCCGTTTTCATTTTTCTTTTGACAGTTCAGCCTGATATGCACAATGAGATGAGCAATAAAATGGAGATATAGCCTATGCTCGTAAAACCCAGGCTAATAGTGAGTAAATGCCTTGAATTCGACCACTGTCGGTACAACGGACAGATACTCAACAGCCCCTTTATCCGCAAGCTGAAACCTTATGTTCAGTTTGTACCAATATGCCCGGAGGTCGAAATAGAGCTGAGTGTACCTCGCGAGCCAATTCGTATAGTTTCCACAATTTCGGGTAAAAGGCTTATTAACAACACTACAGGTGTCGATCTTACAAAGGTTATGCATCGTTTTTGCCGCAAATTTTTAGAGAAGATAACCGGTGTGGATGGCTTTATCTTATCAAGCCGCTCTCCTTCATGTGGAATCGGTGATGTGAAAATTTATCCGGGAATCGGCGATGTTCCACCTTTTCCAGTGAAAACTTCCGGTTTTTTTGCTCAGGCGATTCAGGAATCATTTCCAGG
>JAIOTM010000328.1 GCA_021106755.1 Candidatus Cloacimonadota bacterium
AACCTGCAAACGTAACATCTTGGGGATAATGATACAAAGTTTTGTATCACTTGGAGTTAGTACTATTTTGTGGTATGCTATCGGTTATTCGCTTTGTTTTAGTGGAAGCGGTCCGATTATAGGTAATTTTGACAAAGCCTTTTTGATTGGTGTTAATTCATTATCTCCATTTGGAGAAGGCTTGATTCCTGAGTTTGTATTTTTTGCTTACCAAATGATGTTTGCAATAATAACACCAGCTCTTATTACAGGTGCTTTTACGGGCAGAGTTTCTTTCAAGGCGTATTTAATTTTTCTGGTAGCTTGGCAATTGTTCGTTTACTATCCTTTTGTTCATATGCTTTGGGGTGACGGAATTCTTGCCGAATGGGGAGTTAGAGACTTTGCTGGCGGAATAGTTGTCCATGTTACTGCTGGTTTTGCTGCTTTGGCTTCTGTTATTTTTGTGGGCGAAAGAAAAAACAAGAATTCTAAACCAAATAGTGTTCCGTTAGTTGCTGTAGGTACTGGATTATTGTGGTTCGGCTGGTATGGCTTTAACGCCGGTAGTGAATTGCAAGTAGATAATATTACTGTACAAGCTTTTGTAAATACAGATATTGCTGCCTCATTTGCAGCTATTACTTGGTTGTTTATAGAATGGCGTAAAGAGAAAAAACCAAAATTTGTTGGTTTAATGACCGGGGCAGTAGCAGGTTTGGCAACAATTACGCCAGCCGCAGGTTTTGTGCCTGTTTGGGCTGCCGCTATTATTGGTATAGCCTCTGGTATTGGTTGCTATTATGCTGTAGCTTTGAAAAATAAATTGAATTGGGACGACGCACTTGATGTTTGGGGAGTACACGGGGTAGGTAATTTTATCGGAACAATGCTTTTAGGTGTTTTTGCTACATTGTCACTGAATCCCGCCGGAGGAGAAGGACTGATAACAGGGAACACTTCATTTTTCCTTAAACAATTGCTAACAGCCATTGTAGCGGCAAGTTATGCGTTTATCTTCACTTATGCGATGCTTTGGGGAATTAATAAAATTACAGTTGTAAGAGTACACGATGAACACGAAAGTACAGGACTTGATAAAGCACTTCACGATGAAGATGCTTATACTTAGGCGAACCTGAAAAATCAGGTTTCGATCTAAATTATCGGTAGTTGTTAAAAGCAAAAAATTGCTCGACTGTAAAACAAGGCAGGCGAAAGCAGACGTTTACAAGTTGTATGTCAACAATCTTCTCTGCCCAGTTGAGAATTTAATCAAAAGACTACTCTTCTCCCTCGCACTCGCTCTCTTCCTCTTCCAACTCAGGCAAAATATGTTCTTCGAGCAGTAGAGCATTATCTTTCAGAGCAGTTTCGAGATGTGATAGAGACCAGTTGCCTTCGTGCCTTCCAATACCTTTCATAAACAGAGGGAAATGCACAAAGTCTCTTTTTGTGCTATCTATCATCGCTGAGAATTTGCCATCAATAACAACCGCGAAAGGGAAGTGTGTTTCCGGCAGGTCATACTTGCGTATTAGTTCAATGTTTACCGAATCTTCGATATCGTAATAAGTTATCTCGTACTTCTCTTTGTACTGGTTTAGAATATCATTTGTTTTTGCAAGCGTTTCCAGAGACGGCTTCTTGTTTTTATGGAAGACTTCAACCGTTTTCAAAGGTTCCTTTTTGAGGATTATGAGAAATAGAGTTGCTAAACAAATGAATACTATTATCAAGGCTCTTGCTCTTCTTTTAGGCATAACTTATCTCCTTAGATGTGACTAACTATTCAGAAATTCTTTCTCTGTCAAGATATAAACCTCCGGCTTCGCCAAACGGTATCCTTTGGATGAAACCCTCAACTTTCTTATACTAAATCGCTCTTTCTCCCCGCCCGTGAAGTGGGAAAGGAAATGTTGTATTCGACATCTGATTCTAACTGTAATCATTTCTTATTTTATGGTTGCAGATTCATTGTCTGGATTACTACCTGCTGTTCAAAAACATTCTGCATCACATAGAGGGTAAAAAAAGTAATAATGCAGGCTATCAAAGGTGTAACAACCCAGCCGATGGAAATTCTGCCCAGCACCTTAAAATTAATGTTACGTCCGCCCTTAGCGAGAGCAATGCCTAACACTGCTCCTACTATCGCCTGAGAACTTGATACCGGCACAAGTGGAAACGATGGCAATCCCCAGTTAGTCAACAGCATCTTAAGCGACTTGGAACCAAATAAAAACAGCACTAAAGACTCAGACATCACGACAATAAGTCCTGCTATAGGCGACATACGAAAAATTTCGTTGCCTACTGTGCGAATAACCTTGTAAGAATAGGTAAACACTCCCACTCCGATAGCTATACTGCCGAGAAGAAACAGCACCTGCGTACTTGAAAGCCATTGTGCTCCGTTTATGGTCAATCCCTCAAACGGAAACGTTGGAACAAATACACCCATCGCGTTGGCAATGTTGTTAGCACCAAGGCTGTAAGCTCCAAAAGCACCGACAACAATGTACATAGTTCTGGTAAAAACATCTTGCTTGAGCAGGTGGATATTGCTGTGTTTCAAAATAAAATTGAAGAGAAGAAAGAGTGAAGAAGCAAATACTCCCGCCAGAACCGGAGAGAAAATCCATGTAGCAACAATATCCGCCATAATTGACCAGTCTGTATTAAAACCAGTAAAGAAATTCCAGCCAATAATGCCGCCCACAATCGCCTGTGAAGTGGAGACTGGCAATCCCACTTTTGTCATCAGAAAAACTGTTACTGCTACTGCCAACGCCACTGTAAACGAACCAGCTAAAGCATTTACCGCTCCTAACCTGCCAAGAGTCGATGCCGCGCCACCGCCTTCAAGAACCGCTCCCGCTATAACAAAAACAGAGGTAATTGCCGCGGCTGTATAGAACCTGACCATTTTGGTGCCAACTGCCGGACCAAAGATATTAGCGGCGTTATTAGCTCCCAGTGACCAGGCGAGAAACAATCCGCTGGTGAGAAAAAAGAGAGAAGAACTCATATCTGACGTTTAATCGTGAAAATAGCGAGACGGTCGGCTACTTCTTCGGCGTAATCAGAAATGCTTTCAATATAGTGAATAAAAACACGTAATTGATTCTTACGCGCAAGTTCAATATCCATGGCGAACACCTGCCTCAGAATCTGTTCACCTTTGCGGTCTGCTTCAGATTCGAACATGTGCACCCGCTGAATGTACTCGTTAACGCGCGACTGATCATTAAAGTATGATCTGAAAGCTCCGAGGAACGCGTCAACGGCTTCTAAGGAAGCCTCCGTAAGTTGCTCAAACATTTTATCTAACTCGTTCGGAATTTCAGGTTTCTCTATTGAAAATTGCAGCAGTGTTTCCTTCATGATATCAATCACATTATCGGTTTTTTCCAGAAGTGCCAGAACAGCGCCCCGTGCTTCAGGAATAAGGGTGTACGAATAAAGAGTACGCTCAATATCGCGTCGCAGTTCATCCGCGTTGCCTTCTAACATGGCAACCTGCTTTAACTGTTCTTCGAAGCTTACGTTATCTTCGTGCAGATAGTCGTAAATCGCCTTCTTGAATAGCACCGATGCTTTTGAGATATACACCCTAAAGTCATCAATATCTTTAATCAGCTTCTCTGTTTTACGAAAAAATACTGGCATTTAAATTACCTCTCTTCTTCCTTTGCGATGACAATGTCTATGAATTACCAATATAATAGAACATACTGACATTGTAAGAGAAATCCATTGCCGAAGTAAAGGCTAAAATAGCGAGAAGTATTTCTTAAACAGATAAAGTCGATTTCGACTGGTTCCAGTTGTTTCGACAATCATACCTTCTTTCATTAAATCATTAACAATATTTCTGATTGATCGATCAGTAATCGAAAGACTTTTTGAAATATCTTTCACATGTAGAAATGGCGTTTGATAAAAAAGCTCAATTACTCTCCTCACATTATCTGCTCTACTTCTCAATTTTGTAGATAGGATGTCCGTTTCATTTTTCAATATCAATATTTTATTAAATGTATCTATACTTTTGCCAGCGATTTCAATGACTGCCTGCAAGAAGAATTTTATCCAATGAATTATATCATCTTCATCATGTCCATGTGATAGAGCATCATAATACGATGCCCGATTTCTTTCAAAAAAATCGGATAAATACAGAGTAGGCTGTTTCAGCAAACCAAAATTCACAAGATACAAAGTTATCATCAACCGACCAATTCTGCCATTACCATCCAGAAATGGATGGATAGTTTCAAACTGGTAATGACTTAGAGCAATCTTTATCAAGTGTGGAACTTGAATATCAGGAGCGTGCCAGAAATTTTCCAAATCACTCATTAAATCATTTATTTCATCATGACCTGGTGGAATAAACACAGCATCAGACAAACCGGAGCCTCCTATCCAATTTTGACTTTTCCTGAATTCGCCTGGTGTTTTATGTTCTCCACGTACACTACTCATCAATATTTTGTGAGTATTGCACAATAATCTGCTTGATAATGGTAAAGTTTCTAATTCTTCGATGGACTGGTTAATTGCTTTAATATAATTATAAACTTCCTGCCAGTCATCCCGACGTTCTGGTAATATATCCTCTTTAGCCATTACTGCTTCATCCATTTTTGTTTTAGTACCTTCAATGCGACTGGAGGTGTTTGCCTCTTTGACAATGTGCATTTTAATAAACAAATCTACATTGGGTACGATGATGGAGAATGCGTTTAATTCACCCAAAGACTGAGTTGCCTTTTCCAGTAGAACATTGATGGACGGATCGAGCCAAATCCAGTTTTTGTTGATTGGTTGCGGAGAAAAACTTTTATATTGATATTGTTGCTTATGTGTACCTGCTTTAAATTCTTCCAATTTCATATTTTCTCCTGCTTTTTATTGAAAAATACATTCCTTTGTCAATTCTGCGAAAATGCTTACGGAAATTTGAGCGGTTTTATTTCCGCATAGATTCCCTTACGGAAATTTAAGCACATCTATTTCCGTAAGAAAAAAAGGTAGGAAGATTTTCGACAAGTTTTTTTTCATACAGAGTTCTTCAAAAGCTGATTCAATCCTGCCTGAGCTTGATAACCGCCTGACCAGTACGCCCGTCCAGCACTGCCGATACAGGTTGCTGTAATATTACGTGTCGGGCAAAGGTATATTCACCTTCCGAAGGAAGAGCATCAATTTTTTCCCAGTTAATAAAATCAGTAGCGGAATCGTGGGCAATGGAAAAATAGCCTACATTGCGGGAAATCAGATTGTGAAAGAAATGAGTTCCCTGTGAGGAATCGACTTTGTAGTCCTTGCGTGTAACTTCAATTACTATCGCCACATTGTTAATCTGTGCCCACTTAACGGGCACTCCCAAAAAGCGGTCTTTGCTTCCCCACCGTCCTGGACCAATCAGTACATATTTTCGCTTGCAGTGTTTCAGGATTTCGTTTATCCGCGAAATTTCGTCCATCATTTCCAGTGTTTTGGTAGAGTCGTATTGCTCTGGTGGGATATAGACTATATCTGTTATATCTTCGATAAAACCATTGCCCATACTGTGTTCAGTATATAGAAGCAAATCCTGTCGGTTCAGTTTCTCAATGTCGATTGAGCATTCCCCTTCGTTGATTGTCAGCGGTCTGATTTGCAACATGTAAAAATTGGGACGATTGTCTGTCCCCGGTTTGCTGGTTAAATCAACGGCAAACTCAATTTCCACTGGCAATCCCATCGCTGTCTGACCAATATCTAACACTTCGGTAATAATCTCAGCAAGTGGAAAAACACCTCGCTTGAGAATATTGGCAAACGTAATCACCTTTGGTCCATCTGCTTTCAGGTTATCCACCATGCGGTTATTGCGATAGTCCCAGGTTGAAGCAATATTTTTCAGAGTGCCATGCTTTACTATGTTACGCACCGGGAGTTTAGTCAACGACGCGTCTTCACCTTCGCTAAGATCGAAATCATTTTCACAGAGTGGGATAGCGTACAATTTTTTCTGAGCATTAGAAGACAGCTCTTCAAAGGGTAGTATATCTTTACGGGGTTTTGGAGGAATAAACCGGAACGCTTTTTCGCCATCCACCACTGTTTTACCCAGCCCTACAGCTATGGTCGCTATGCCGTCTGTATTCTCAAATCCTTCAATACAATAGTAATTATAGGATTGAGCAACCCCGGAGATATGGGGATAATAAAATCCATCGTGTACCTGCCCCACTACTTCCTGAATTATGACTGCCATCTTCTCATCTTCAAGTTTGTAGCTGATGCTCTCAATGTACTGCCTTGCACTGCTGAGAAACACAGAAGCATAGACAAGTTTTATTGCCTGTAGAAGTTGCTTTAGTCGAAAATGCTCATCCGGGTGGCAATTGGGTAGCATATAGGTTTGATAAACTCCGGCAAAAGGTTGTGACTGGGAGTCTTCTAACAGACCGGATGAACGAATCGCGAGCGGCTTTTTAATCATGCGGAGAACCAGTTTGAGCTTCTGCGTAAGTTCATCACTCAGATTGGTTTCAAGGAAGAGCTTCTTTATTTCAGCATCGTTACAATCATCTAACTTTTCTGGCAACCTGACATTTCTTATAAACCTGTCAAACTCCTCTGTGCCGATAACGAAAGTAGTCGGGATACGGATATAAACCTCTGGAAACGATTCATCGAATTCCATAGAAACAAGTAGCGCGTTAAGAAAAAAAAGTCCTCGCCCTTTTCCACCTAACGAACCCTCTGCCAACCGGATAACACAGTCATGTTGCTCAATAACATCGGGTGTAAAGTTGAGTATCTTTCCCCGATTACGCAGATTACGAACGTTCACAAAGGTATCTATTAAGTATTTCTGAATCTCGTATGTTGAGTGGAAATCTTTTATTTTCAGTTCTCGCACCCGTTTGGCAACCATAAATTCCCCGTGGGCGGTTAACCAGTGAGAGAAATCATCCCGTTTACTATGATAAAGTATCGTGTTCTCGTTAACAAGCTTCAGTTTATGTTCAAAATCGTTTATCGAATAAGCTCTGGTAATTTCCTCTCCGAATCGGTTACGGAAAACAAAGGGACCAAAACCCAGCTTTCGGATGATAAATTGCCTTAAACCGTGGATAAGAGTGGCGGAATTCTTGTTCAGAAAAGCTACTCCCATTTCGGCGGCTTTACGGCTGTTGCCTGCTTCGCTGGATTGTAGCAACATAGCTGGCTGGCTTTCCTGCTGCTGCAATAAACGGAACAGATTCAAGCCGGCTTCTTCATCAAGTTTGCCTTCCCGACTGTAGCACATATCCGAAATAACCGCGATAACGTATTCCTGATAACGTTGAAATAACTCAATTGCTTCTTCGTAGCTATGGCAGAGAAGCACTTTCGGACGCGCTCGCATTCTATGCCGCTTGTTAACATCGCTCAGTTC
>JAIOTM010000317.1 GCA_021106755.1 Candidatus Cloacimonadota bacterium
ATTGATAAATCGGTAAATAAAAGAGAATCCCCTGCTTCTGGAGTCGTTTCATCTACAGTGAAATCTACAGTAAGGGCGGGAGTATAAAGGAAATCTATTTCATCTTCTGTTAAAGCACGTTCATAGATATACATATCATCAATTAATCCGCAGTAAAACGAACCATAATATGCAGCTCTGCCAAGATATAAACTATGAGGTGAAAAGGCAAAATCCGCAATATTCATCTCGGCAAGCAAGATATTGTTCTGGTAGATTTTCATTCTATTCTCAATAACATCCTTAGTAAAAACATAATGAACCCAAAGATTATTGGTAAAACTTCCGGTAGTGGTTAGCTGAGTTCCGGTATTGTATTTCGGGAAACTGAAACCTATTCCATTAGTACCTGAACTGGCATCATTCATTTCTACACAGAAATTTGTAACAGGATATTGCAAGTTTCCGAGACCTTGTTCAATAAGAATAAAATTTGATGTTTGTGAAGTTTTCATCCAGAGAGATACTGATGCCGAAGAAAGTGACTGGAATTTCGGTGCATATGGAAAATATACACAATCAGTATTGTCAAAACTAACAGCACTATTTGCATTTCCAAATCTGTCAGAAGTATATGATACCCCATAATCTGAACCATGAAACTCGTTTCCACTTACATCATCAGCGGTTCCATCAAACGGGAAACTTGCAACAAGCCCGATGTCCATGTCCATTGGTATAACTGTAATATAATCAGTCTTTATCTCAGTAGAAGTTGCCCTTGTTTCTGTATCCGTAACAGTTAATGAAACTGTATAAGTTCCCGGTGCATCATAATACCATTCGGGGTCTTGTTCGTTAGAATCAACAGTCCCATCATTATTAAAATCCCATTCCCAAGTTAGCATAGGAAATTCCGTTATGGTAGATAAATCGGTGAAATCTACAGCATAATTTGTAACAGTCAATGTATCATTTACTGTAAAATTGGCTACCAGATTCTCATTGAGAGCTGAGGGACTCGAAATAAGGCTTCGTGATCCTCCAACCAGAATTTGTTGAAGATATTCACTGGCATTGGTTAATCTTATAGCAAGATATTTGCCCTGTGGTAGTGTGAATTGATGAGCATTTGTTGTGAAACCTGCGTAACCGCAATAATAAAGAGAAGTATCAAGATCAAAATCCTGACCATTAAGTCTTGCCTGCGGACCTTGAGCAGAGAAGCCGTTTCCATCCTGATTATCAGCATAACCAATCTCAATGTAAATACTGTCAGTATCTGATGGTTGTTCTACAACAGAAATAAGCCCTGTCCAGCTTGTGTTCTCGCTTTCAATTCCTGCTTGATATTGAATATCCTGAGTTGCAGCTTGGTCTGAAACCCAGATATGTGAAGAACTGGTATTTACATCTACAACTCCACCCATTGTTGATATATCTCCCTGATACATAAAAGAGTCGTTGCCTAAACACCATACCTGTAAGCTATAATTATCAGTAATATCAATCAATGGATAGTTATCGCCGGAGCCAATTGAATAACTTACATCTCCAATCCCATCATTTCCAATGTCGCTACCTGTATAAGCACTATAGAAATTACCTAAATAGCTTTTAGAAGCATGATTCGACAAATCATATATTACACCCAGTTTTATCGGAGAAATCCAGCGATTTAATGTTGAAGTGACACTTCCTATCGCAGTATTTAAAAAGAAGCAACTATGTGCTCTTTCTGTGGAAGTGTTGTTAACACTCATGACATTACTGAAACGGTTGTCAAATGTGTTTCCGACAATAGTATTATTGTAACCGCCACCATTATCAACGTACAATCTTGTGAACCTATTTCCAGAAATATTAGATAGCCGAGTATATTCTAAAAACAGTTGAGCTGTTGAATTATTTTTTGTAATAGAGTTGTAACGTCCAAACTCCATATAAATTGCATTTGCCGAACTATTAGATAAGTTGATAGTATTATTATGGATATTGAAACAGTAACTATTCCCTGTTATTTCAATACCTAAAAGAGCATCGGAGTTGCATACGTTATCATAAATATCAACATAGCAGGAATTTTCAAAACTCATTGCAGCCCCAATATTGCTGTTAAAAACATTGTTCCTGATAATAGTATTTGATGAATCCCATTGATTATACTGAAATGGGTCCCATTGATATATACCTGTTCGATTGCGCCGGGTAGAATCCAGACCAATTCTATTATCTTCTATAATACAATCAGAAATATCATGCAGATATATCCCTCTCTGAGATCCTGCTGTTGCTCCATATATGTCCAGACCCCGAATTGTAACGTTATTGGAATCAATATAGAATACAGTATTAGTATTCGCAGACATGACTTGTGGTCTGGTATCATCATCGTCGTATCTTTCAATTGTAACGCTTTTATGGACATAGATATTTCCATTACCATTCCCACTGTTTTCCTGATAATCAACGGTTGTTGAATCACCATCATCCAGTATTTTGATGATACTGCCAGTAGCAGCACTATCAATCGCTGTCTGAATATTCCGCCACGGGAAAGCAAGAGTTCCATTCGCTATGCTATCATCACCAAAGGGGCTGACATAGTGCGTATTGAAATGAGTTCCATCATCTTGCTCTGAGTAAACAGTATATGAATATGGACTTTCATTTCCCGCTTCATCCCTTGATTTCACCCGGTAATAATACGTTTCGTCAATCTGAAGATCAGAAAAATCATAGTTAAGGTCGTCTAACCAACCTGCTTCTGCAATAATATGGAGTGTGTCAACAAAAGCTGAATCTATTGCACACTGCGCCCAATAGCTTACGTCGCTAAGGGAATCACTTGAAGCACTCCACGATACTCTGTTGCTTGTACCCAATGTATAATAATATTCAGGATTCATAGTTGATTGAGTGGGCGGTAATGTATCTTGAATCGATGTTTGCCAGCCAGTGAAACTACTTGAATTCTCAGCATTATCTATTGCCGCAACTCTGTAAGAATATGATACACCATGTTCCCGTCCTGTATAAATATAACTAATACTACTTATTGTATCCTGAACTGTTACAGAAGTACTATTATTTCGACATTCTATCACATAGCCAGCAACTCCGCTAATATCATCTGTGCTGGCTGTCCAGGAAATCAGATTTGTTGTGCTTGGTGAATACTGTGGTTCTGCGGAAATCACGGGTATTGATGGATTTACTGTATCACCTCCACCTTTCCAATATGATAAAAGTATTTCTTCATCTGTTTGCATTCTACCGGAAATTTTCATTCCTTTCATTTTTCCGCGAAAGTATCGAGGATTAGTACTGGAAAAACTTTTTCCCAATTTTACTCCGTTTATATTAAGCGAAGCACTTCTGAACAGTGTACTATCGGCTACATTTACACCATCTACATAGAGATTTGCTGTAAGATTACCTCCACGATTAAAATATGTACCGGCAACATGATAGTATCTATCGTTAAGAGTGTAAACGTAATTAGCTCCTGAGTATAGATTTATATTATCGTTTCCGCTTGTATCACCTATATAGAACGCGAATTGACCGCTCTGACTAAAACTCAAATGTATTTCTTCATCACCTCCCCAGCCATCTCCAGTACTACCAGCATAAATAATATGTCCTCTATACAGAGCAGAATCCATAGGTTTAATCCATGCTTCAAATGTTCCTTCTCCTTCCAGAGCATCCAATTCTCCTGCGGTGTAATCAAGGTTAACATATTCATCCGTATATACAATGGCACCCAGTGCATTATTGAGTACGAGATAATTACTTGTCGGAACAGAACCGTTACGATGCCTGTAAACATAATTATCAGCATGAGTTGCACTGTTTGGGTGATACAAGCCAAGATGGCAACCCATTGCATTATCTTTTATAGCATAATCCCACCATGTTGTAGTATCACCATCTCCGTCCAAATCGTATGAAATCCATTGATTCTGCTCTGTTGGAGAGGGAATCCAACTACCTTCCAAAGCATCTCTATAGATTTTTAAATTGGAAACCTGACCTACAAGAACGCTGATTCCTGTGCCTGTTAATGCACCGGCAGCATCAGCTCGAACACCTGCTTTAATTGTATGCCAACCAGGGTAACACACTGCCGTAAATTCAATTGTGTTAACATCATTATCAATTATATTATTTATCATGTCGGCAAGTTCTAAATACCCCATAATATCTGTAATATATCCAACGGCTTGTCTTATTCTGCTTATTGCGGTCCAGGCAACGGGTATTGGGAAAAAACACTCAGCGAGTTCTGCAATTTGAATAATTTTATCAACAACATTTTCAACACTCAATCCATATTCAATGTCAAGATATTGCCAATTATTGTCCATACAATAGGAAATTCGATTTCCCGAAAATGTTC